>JAJFLV010000001.1 GCA_021772535.1 Opitutales bacterium
GATCGTCGAACGGTTCTTCGCGTGGATACAATGGCGGCGGCGAATCCTCGTCAGGTGGGAGTATCATATGGACAATTTCCTAGGTTTTGTGCGGCTTGCAGCCGCCCTCATCCTCCTGAAACGAATTTGAGATAGGTTCTAGTGAAAGTTATCAATACTTTTAAAAATTTGTAATCAATTGAATAACAATATGTTAAAAAAATTTAGTTATAATTAAATAATACCTAAAATAAGCATTGCCATTCTCGCAAGCAGTTAAGAAAAATTTTAACTTTAAGTATTTATGCATTTCCAGCAGGCTGTTAACGAAACCAGAATTTCACCTCGATACGTCGTTCCATGGAAATAACTTAAGGCACTTCTAAAAATTATTTCCCAGGTAGGCTGAAATATCTCGAACATCTATGGAAGCAATTGAGTCGAGTTTTGTTGAATAACCATAAATACGAGGAAAGAATTAAGGTTTAAAACAATACTTAGAGTAAGTAGAAGTACGTACAAATAATGTCAGCGCAATTTAGTTGTTTTATGCAGAAAACAAATTTTAATCGCAAAATGGTGAATCCTCACCATGCAAATAATGGTAACTGCAATTATTTATCTTCGGCCAAGCGAAGTAACGGCAATCGATTAAAAGGCGGTAAATTGAAACTTGTTATAAGCAACCCGGAATAAATTAAGTCGCCTCTCTACCTTGGGCCAATGTTTTTCTAACATTTACCCAAGTCTTCTTCAGCCTGGAGAAGATTGTGCCCGCTGCCGAGAGATTTGAAAATGGAGATCGCCTCCCGAAAGGACTTGACCGCTTTTTCGCGCAATTGCGACGATTCCGACTCTTCATCTTCGAGGTGATTCAGAAAAACACGGCCCAATTCAAGGAGAGCCAAGCCCTGCCGGTAGGGATCCTTTTGCTTGCGGGAAAGGTCCAGAGATCCTTGCAGCGATTGTTCGGCTTCACTGTATTTACCCCTCCTGGCAAGGAGAAGGCCGACTGTCCTCATGCAATCGATATTCTCATCGTGGAATCCGCCCACTCGAGCCATATGCCAGGCATACATGGCGGTGTCCAGGCCTTTCGTGAGGTCACCGGTTTCGGCTTGGACCATGGCTAAAATCCAGCGGGCATAAACTTCGATTTCTTTCCCTCCGATTTTCTGAGCCATTTTCAAGCTTTCCTCCGCATGGCGGGCGGCATCATCAAAGCGTTTCTCGAAAAGATCAATTTGAGCCAGATTTGCCCGCGAATGAGCGACACCGAAATTTTCGCCCAATTGCTCCTGGATGGACAGCGCTGTCTGCACATCTCGACGGGTGCCGTCGTGGTCGCCCAGAGCCATTCTCAAGGTGCCGAGATTATAGAGACTGAGTGCCTGGTTATCGAGGTCGCCGATCTTTTTTTGCACCGTGTAAGCACGTTCATAATATTCAATCGCCTTCGACCAATCGCCTTTTATATCATGGAGGACTCCAAGATTGGTTTGGGCCACCCCCATTCCTCTTAAATTATTAGAATCTGTATTTAACTTAAGACTGAGTTCTATGTGGGCAATAGCTTTATCGAGGTCACCTTGCTGCCAGCAAATCCCGCCAAGCGTATTGTAGAGGCTGGCATGGGTGATTGGATCCCCGGGCTCCTCTTCAGCACTTTCGCCTGTGAGGGAAGATTTCGCGGTGGCATAGGCTTTTTTCAAGTCTCCTTGCCGAAATTGAATCCAGCAAATACGTTCCATTATCCTTCGCCTTAAGACCGAACTTTCCCGATGAGTTGTTTTGTCCAGATGGTCCAGACTCAGATCGAGGTAGTTCATTGCCACATCAAAAGCTCCTTCCCGTTGCCGCACATCGGCCAATTCCCGCAGCGTCTCTACAAAGGTGGGCGTATAGAAGGAAAAATTTGTGCCCGCCTTCCAGTTTTTCAATTGCTGAAGGGCATCGAGAAGAATGGTTTGCGCCTCCAGATATTCCGCTTTGAATTTTAATGCCTTACTCAAGCCCAGCCGAACATCGAAAAAATTCTTTCTTTGACCGTTGAGACGCTTCGGTAGCAGAGTCATGGCCTGCCGATAGTATTTGATGGCGGTGTCATTGGCGGAACGACGCCGGGCCTTATCCGCAACTTTGATCAAGTAGGGAAGAGCCCGGTCTGGGGTTGTGCTTTCTAAATAACGACGAGCCAACTTTTCTTCTTTGTCGGAATGTGCCAAGATCTAACGCTCTTTGTTTAAGGGCTGAAGGCTATTTGTGTTCTGGATAATAGTTGCAAAGCGGTCCTCAATTCCGGCCATTTTATGGAGGCGAATTTCATTGGACTAAATAACCATGCAAGTCTGTTAATAGAAAAGATTCTATTTATGGGCGAATATGGAATCAAGATACTTCGGGTTGAATCCTGTTAAAAAATGGTAAAAATTATTGCGATTGCCAATAATCCCGCTCTCCAGAAATTTGGCATTAATTGGCGGTTGATTATCATGAAAAAAAGACAAAATCAGATTAATTTTGTTAAAAAAGGGCTGGCTGCAGCGCCACAGTGGCAGATTCCAGGCTCTGGCGCACCGCCCAAAGTCTTAGAATAGAGGCTGTCCCAAAAGGGTGATTTTTGCGAGGGGATTTTGATGGGCGCTCATTTTAGTGGTATTTTCTTTTGGGAGGGCGCTGTCTTTGCTTCTCAATGACGTTGGGGTTATGGTTTTAAAGTCCGGTTGCCTGGTTT
>JAJFLV010000002.1 GCA_021772535.1 Opitutales bacterium
AGATTTTTTTAAGGCAAAGAAATCGGCGGTATCTGGTCATAAAGTTAATCTTGGTGAAAATTTATAATGATTTGGCAGGAACTTTCAGTTACGACACATATGAAATGATTTGTTCGTTAAGGCATATGCACCGGTTTTTCGCGGTATTGATGATAGCGGTATGGGGTTTTGGCGGCATTACCGCACCTGCCCACGCCGCTGAAGAAGACATTCATCACGCGACGCAACATGATGCCGGCGATGAGACCGCAACGACGGATAATAAGCCTGTTGATGAGGGTACGGTACATCCAGAGCATGCAACCCACTGTCATTCCGGCGCTTGTCATTTTCACGCCATGTCGCGCGGCGCGCTCAATCCGGGTGTTGTTCAACATCTCGCCAGCGTCCTAATGCCGCCTCAAGATAACATCATACCGCAAACCTACCTTTCCTCACTATTCCGTCCTCCGCGAATCTGACTGATCGCGCGCGTAAGCGCGCCATTCAGTAATTTTTGATTCGTGAGGACAATGACCAATGAAACACAATATATTCGGGCTTGCGCTCGCCGCATTTGCGGCGTGGGGGCTTGCCCATGCAGCGGCGGCGGAGACTTTGTCCGCTGAACCCGGCCTCGATCTTCGCCAGTTCCTAGCAGATGCTGCCCGCAACCACCCCCGATTGGAAGAGGCGCGTGCGCAACTTGACGCCGTAGAAGCGCGCGGGCGCGCACGATCTCGGCCGCTTTACAATCCAGAATTCGAAGGCGAATTTTCAAACAGCGAAGACGATGCTGATGACAGCCGTTCGATTGGGCTCTCGAAAGCTTTTGATGTAACCAACAAGCGTGCGACACGAGCGAAGGGCGCACGTAGCGCAGTTGAGGCGGCGACGTTTACATTCGAGGCGAAAAAGCGCGCTCTGTTTGCCGATTTGCTGACTGCCCTGGCGGATTATCAGGCGCGCAAACGATTGATGGACCTGGCAATGCAGCGCACTGACGTTGCGCGCGAATTTGCTTCGATCGCTGACCGCAGGGCCGAAGCCGGTGACCTTTCCAGGTCGGAACGTCTCGCCGCGCAGTTAAGCCGTTCCCAGGCGTTTGCGGAACAAACGACTGCGCGCGGAGAGTTCTCCGAGGCCCGGCAAGCGCTGACGGGGCTGGTCGGTGAAGTTTTGCCCTCATGGCCGACGCTTCCAGAACCGCCCGCCGCAGCGCCGCACCTCGACATGGCGCTGGTACGCCGACTTCCCGAATTGCGCGCAGCGCAGGCGCGCGCGGATGCGCTCGCATCGGAAATACGCTTCGCCAAAAAAGCGCGCATACCCGACCCGACCATCGGCGCAGCCTATGGCCGCGAAGGAGACGCTGATTTCGCCGGCGTTCGATTATCGGTGCCCATTCCGGTGTTCGCATCGGGACGAGCAGAAGTCGATGAAGCGCGCGCCGAACGCGTTGCCGCTCAGCACTCTATCCGAAATCAGGTGCGAACGGCAGAAGCCCGGCTTGTGGAAACCAGCGGGCGCTACGCAGTCGCCGCACAATCATGGACCGCCTGGATGAGGGACGGGTCCGGCGTGCTCGAAGAACAACGCGGCGTTCTCGATCAGCTTTGGCGGTCGGGAGACATCACCGCGATCGAATATCTCGTGCAACTCGACCAAACCTACAGCGCGGAACGCGCAGGAATTGAACTTAAAGGATCATTATGGCGCGCCTGGATCGACTGGCTCGATGCGTCCGGGACCCTCAATGAATGGATGGAGACTCTGTGATGCGTAACACTCGTAAACTCGACCTTAGCCTTAGGGCGCCGTTTGTGGCGCTCGGCGCGCTCACTTTTGCCGCTTGCGGTGCATCGGATGCTGAAGAAAAACCCGCGCCCATTGAACAATCAGAAGAGACCCATGGTGAAGAAGGCGATGGGCATATCGAGATGACCGCGGCGGAACGCAGCGCTAAAGGCATCAAGTCCGTTACCCTCAGTTTGCGTGAAATGTCCGGCGAATATACTGCTCCGGGCGAAGTCACGGCGAACCGTTATAAAACTGCTCAAATTGTGCCGCGCATCAGCGCGCAGATTGTCGAACGTCACGTTGTGCGAGGCCAGGAAGTCGACGAAGGCGCGCCGCTGGTCACGCTTTCAAGTGTCGAAATGGCGGAAGCGCAGGGCGCGCTTATCATCAGCGATAAGGAATGGCGCCGGGTCCGCAATCTTGGCCGCGATGTTGTTTCCGAAAAACGTTATGTCGAAGCCGAAGTTGCGCGGCAACAAGCGCAAGCCCGGCTGCTCTCTTACGGCATGGCCGAACAAGAAGTCTCTAACCTTTTGAAGTCTGGAGACGCGACCAAAGCAACCGGTCAATTTACTTTGTTTGCATTGCAAGCCGGAACGATTGTCCGCGACGAATTCACTCTGGGCGAATTTGTTGATCCGGGAACAGTACTGATCGAACTCAGCGACGAATCGACGGTCTGGGTTGAGGCCCGGTTGACCGCCGAACAAGCAGGGCGGATTTCTGTGGGCGCGGCTGCCCGCATTAAATCGGATGCGGGTCATTGGGAACAGGGCCGCGTCATCCAGCTGCAGCATGCGCTAGACGAGACCACACGCACATTGATGGCGCGCATCGAAATCAAAAATGACGACGATGACTTCCATGCTGGTCAGTTTGTTGACGCGGTGATTGCCGCTGGCGGCGGCGACGCCACGCTGGCGCTGCCAGAAAGAGCCGTCGTGTTGATGGACGGATCGCCGACGGTTTTCAGAATCGACGGCGATGAAATTGAGCCTGTGAGCGTTGAAACCGGCGTTGCCAATGGCGGTTGGATTGAAATTGCCTCGGGCCTCGTGGCCGGCGACGAGATCGTTACGGAGCAAACCTTTCTCCTCAAATCGCTCATTCAGAAAACAAAAATGGGCGAAGGCCACGGGCATTAGGAACTCAGAAAATGTTAAACAAACTCGTTGAACTCTCGCTCCAGTATAAAATCCTGGTGCTCATTATCTTCGCCGTCGTTGGCTTTCTAGGCTGGCGCGCAGTGACAATCATCCCGATCGACGCCTTTCCGGATGTGACGCCGGTTCAAGTCAATATCTATACGGAATCGCCTGGGCTTGCCGCAGAAGACGTTGAGCAACTCCTCACTTTTCCGGTTGAATCGGCAATGGCGGGTCTTCCCGATGTTCAGGAAATCCGTTCGGTGAGCCTGTTCGGTCTTTCCTATGTCGCGGTCTATTTCAAGGACAGTGTTGATATTTATTTCGCCCGCCGCCTTGTTATGGAGAGGCTTGCCGAAGTCCGTGACCGCATCCCGGAAGGATATGGATCGCCGGAGATGGGTCCGAACGCTTCGGGCTTGGGTCAAGTATTCTGGTACACGCTTGAACGCGCCGATGAAGAACTTAAAGGCGAGATTTCCGACATGGATCTTCGCACGCTTCAGGACTGGAATGTGCGTCTCATATTGCGAACAGCGGCGGGTGTTGACGACGTCATGTCCTGGGGCGGGCAGGAACGCCAATTCCAGGTCAAGATCGATCCTTTGCAGCTTATTAAATACGAGCTTGGATTCTCCGACATTGTTGAAGCCCTTCAAGCCAACAATCGGCAAGTTGGCGGCCAGTATATCGATCAGGGACCGGAGCAATATCTGGTGCGCGGTCTCGGACTGGTTCGAGATGAACGCGATATCGGCAATATTGTTGTCAAAGTTAAAGACGGAACACCGGTCTATGTACGGGATGTCGCCCAAGTCGAGCAGGCGCCCGCCTTGCGGTTCGGCGCCGTCACGCGGGACGGTGAAGAAGTTGTGCTTGGAATGGCGCTCGCGCGGATTAATGAGAACGCCAAGAGTGTTGTGGATGCGGTCAAAGAGAAGGTTGAGATCGTTGAAAGCGCATTGCCCGACGGCGTCATCGTCAAGCCGATCTATGACCGAACCGAACTTGTCGAAAAGGCTGTGGGCACGGCTGAAAGGGCGCTGATTGAGGGATCGATCCTCGTCGCCATTGTACTTTTTCTGTTTCTTGGCGAAATCCGGTCGGCGCTTGTTGTTATAACGGCCTTACCGCTTGCCATGCTCATCGCATTTATTTGCATGAATCAGATGGGCTTGTCGGCAAATCTTATGTCACTTGCTGGTCTCGCCATCGGCATCGGAATGATGGTCGACGGGGCCGTCGTCATGGTCGAAAACTCTTTTCGCATCATGGCTGAACGCAAGGCGGAAGGCGGTGAAGTCAATCGGACCGCCGCAGTACTGCAGGCGTCGCGCGAAGTCGCTAACCCTATCGCTTTCGCGATCATGATCATCATCGTGGTGTTCCTGCCTCTGTTCAGTCTTGAGGGTCTCGAAGGAAAACTCTTCAAGCCCATGGCGTATAATATCACTTTCGCCATGGCGGGTTCGCTGATCCTGACGCTGACAATCATTCCAGTTCTGGCGGCAATGATCCTAAAGCCAAAGGAGGAGCGCGACACAATGCTGATGCGGGTCGTCAAGAGCGGCTATCTACCATTGATCGCGTGGAGCCTCGACAACAAACGTAAAGTTGGATTGGCCGCAGGCGGTCTACTTGTCGCGAGTCTCGCGCTTTTTCCTTTTCTCGGAAAGGAGTTCATGCCGCAATTGCAGGAAGGCTCGATCATGTGGCGGGTGACGTCGATCCCGTCGACGTCGCTGGATCAATCCATTGAGATTTCCAAGGAGATCGAAAATACGCTGTCGGAGTTTCCCGAAGTCGAAACGACAATCGCCATGATTGGGCGCGCTGAAAAAGGCGAGACCGCCGACGTCAATTACATGGAAATCTACACAGCATTGAAACCGCAAAGCGAATGGCCGCGCAAGCGTTCCGTCGCTTCACTTGCAGATGACATGCGTGAAAGACTCGAAGAAACCGTGCCGACGTCAGTCATTGCGTTCACCCAACCCATCCAAATGCGGGTCGAGGAGTTGATTTCCGGT
>JAJFLV010000011.1 GCA_021772535.1 Opitutales bacterium
GCCCGGGCAGAAGGTGAAGAAGGGCGAGATCCTGGCCGACGGCGCCTCGACCCAGATGGGCGAGCTGGCCATCGGCAAGAACGCCATGGTCGCGTTCAACACCTTCGACGGGTACAACTTCGAGGACGCGATCGTCATCTCGGAGCGTCTGGTCAAGGACGACACGTTCACGAGCATCCACATCGACGCGTTCGACGTGGAGATCCGCGAGACCAAGCTCGGTCGCGAGGAGTTCACGCGGGACATCCCCAACGTCTCCGAGAAGATGCTCCGCAACCTGGACGAGTCGGGCGTGATCCGCATCGGCGCCCGCGTCGGGCCGGGCGACATCCTCGTGGGCAAGGTCAGCCCCAAGTCCAAGACCGAGCTGACCCCGGAAGAGAAGCTGCTGCACGCGATCTTCGGGCGCGCCGGCGAGGACGTGAAGAACGACTCGCTGGAGGTCTCCGCGGGTGTGGACGGCGTGGTCATCGGCGCCAAGAAGTTCTCCCGACGCGTGCACATGAACGACACGCAGAAGAAGGAGCTCAAGGCGCAGATCGAGGCGTACGAGGCCGAGCAGGACACGCAGGCGATCAAGATCTTCAAGGAGATGACCGACGCCATCGAGGCGGCGACCGGCTCCGAGATGGTTGACCCCATGACCCGCCAGAAGGTCGGCGCCAGCGACATCCCCGAGGTCATCCTCGAGCAGATCAAGACCTTCAACATGAAGTGGGTCAAGGGCTCCAAGGAGGCCAAGGAGACGGCCACCACCATCCACGCCCAGTTCTGGCCCCGCATCCAGGCCGTCGAGACCGAGAAGCAGCGCAAGGTCGCGCACATGAAGCGCGGCGACGAGCTGCCCACCGGCGTGCTCGAGATGGTCAAGGTCTACATCGCCACCAAACGCACGCTGAGCGCGGGCGACAAGATGGCCGGGCGCCACGGCAATAAGGGCGTCATCGCCCGCGTCGTTCCCGAAGAGGACATGCCCTTCATGGACGATGGCACGCCCGTCCAGGTCCTGCTCAACCCGCTGGGCGTGCCCAGCCGCATGAACGTCGGCCAGATCCTCGAGACCCACCTCGGGTGGGCGGCGCAGGTCCTGGGCTTCCAGGCCGTGACGCCGGTGTTCGACGGCGCCTTCGAGGACGAGATCCACGCCGCGGTCCGCGAGGCCAACGAGTACGTGCGGGGCCGCTGGAAGGACCTCGAGGAGAAGGGCGAGTGGCCGCACCACCGCGAGCTGCTGGCCGAGATGCCCCAGGGCGGCAAGGTCCAGCTCTACGACGGTCGCACGGGCGAGGCGTTCCACCAGAAGACGACCGTGGGCTTCATGTACCTGCTGAAGCTGCACCACCTGGTGGACGACAAGATCCACGCCCGCGCAACGGGTCCCTACTCGCTCATCACCCAGCAGCCCCTGGGCGGCAAGAGCCGCACGGGCGGTCAGCGGTTCGGCGAGATGGAGGTCTGGGCGCTCGAGGCGTACGGCGCCGCGTACATCCTGCAGGAACTCCTCACTGTCAAGTCCGACGACGTTGAGGGGCGGACGAAGATCTACGAGTCCATGGTCCGCGGCACCAACACGCTCGAGGCGGGCATGCCCGTCGCCTTCGACGTGCTGTGCAACGAGCTCAAGGGACTGGGAATGAACATCACGCTGGAGAAGAAGCAGCTCGAAGGCGGCAGCCTCCTGTAGGCGCCTCATTCTCGCTGCCCGGCGTGCTGCGGCGCGTCACTCCGATCTCCGCGTGTTCAGTATGAAGATTCACATCTCTTGAAGGAGATGATCAATGGTTGAGAGCGTCTACGAGCGGGTGAACGACTACAGCGCGGTGAAGGTGACCCTCGCGTCGCCCAACGACATCCGCGCCTGGTCCTACGGCGAGGTCAAAAAGCCCGAGACCATCAACTACAGGACCTACCGCCCCGAGAAGGACGGCCTGTTCTGCGAGCGGATCTTCGGCCCCGAGCGCGACTACGAGTGCGCCTGCGGCAAGTACCGCGGGACCAAGTACAAGGGCATCATCTGCGACCGCTGCGGCGTCAAGGTCACGCACTCGCGCGTGCGGCGCAAGCGGCTGGGGCACATCAACCTGGCCAGCCCGATCGTGCACATCTGGTTCTTCAAGAGCCTGCCGTCGCGTCTGGGCACGCTGCTGGGCATGAAGACGGGTGATCTCGAGAAGATCATCTACTACCAGGACTACGTCGTCATCGACAACGGCGACACCGAGCTCAAGCACCGCCAGGTGCTCACCGAGGACGAGTACCGCAGCGCCGTGGAGCAGTACGGCAACGCGTTCACCGCGGTCATGGGCGCCGAGGCGGTGCGCGAGCTGATCGCGCAGCTTGATCTCGACACCGAGGCCGAGGTGATCCGCGCCGACCTCAAGGCGACGCGTTCACAGCAGAAAACCAAGGACCTGGCCAAGCGCCTCAAGCTCGTCGAGCAGGTGCGCCACTCCGAGAACGACCCGGCTTGGCTGGTGATGGACGTGGTGCCGGTGATCCCGCCGGACCTGCGCCCGCTGGTGCTGCTCGAGAGCGGCAACTTCGCGACCAGCGATCTGAACGACCTGTACCGGCGCATCATCAACCGCAACAACCGCCTCAAGAAGCTGATGGACCTCAACGCCCCCGAGGTGATCATCCGCAACGAGAAGCGGATGCTCCAGCAGGCGGTCGATGCGCTGTTCGACAACAACCGCTGCCGCCGCCCGGTGCTCGGCTCGAGCAACCGCGCCCTCAAGTCGCTCACCGACATGATCAAGGGCAAGCAGGGCCGCTTCCGCGAGAACCTGCTGGGCAAGCGCGTCGATTACTCGGCCCGCTCGGTCATCGTCGTCGGCCCCGAGCTCAAGCTCAACCAGTGCGGCCTGCCCAAGAAGATCGCCCTCGAGCTCTTCCAGCCCTTCATCATCCGCAAGCTCAAGGAGCACGGGCTGGCCGACACGATCAAGTCCGCCAAGCGCATGCTCGAGCGCCGCGACGCCGAGGTCTGGGACATCCTCGAAGAGGTGATCTACCAGCACCCGGTTCTCTTGAACCGCGCCCCGACGCTCCACCGCATGGGCATCCAGGCGTTCGAGCCGGTCCTGGTCGAGGGCAACGCGATCAAGATCCACCCGCTGGTCTGCGGCGGGTTCAACGCGGACTTCGACGGCGACCAGATGGCTGTCCACCTCCCGCTCAGCGTCGAGGCCCAGGCCGAGGCGCACGTGCTCATGCTCTCGCCGCACAACATCTTCTCGCCCGCCAACGGCGACCCGATCATCTC
>JAJFLV010000101.1 GCA_021772535.1 Opitutales bacterium
CTTTCTGGAAGCACAAAGGCCTCACCAATGCCAGCCAGGAAGGCTTTAACAACAAAATCGGATGGCTCACAAGACAGGCTTACGGATACCGCGACCAAGCATATCTGCACCTCAAAATCTACGACCTGCCAAACCTCTCCACACGAAAGGAGCTATGAAAACGCAATTCCGTGAAGAACCCGAAAAGCTTGTACTTTTTAACGTTAGGGTGCTTTTATACCATGATTGGAAGAACCATTGTTAACACCCGAGATGCTGGAAGGATTGCGGGACAACCCGGATTCCTTGATCGATATTATCTTGCGGCAGGCCGGGATGATTCGGCAATTACAGGTGCGTCTGGAAAAATTGGAAGCACGGGTGGACGAACAAAGTGGGCGCGGAGGCGGAGCGGCTCCTTTTCGTCGTCCGGAGCATAAACGAAAACAGACGCCGCTACAACCGGGGCGCGGTAAAGGCCACGAGGGCTCCTTCCGGCAAAAGCCCGACAGGGTCGATCGAACTGTGGAGAGCCCGCTTGCGTGCTGCCCCCATTGCCAGGGAGCAGTGGAAAAGCCGCGAGCGGTGGAACAATATCTGATCGACATTCCACCGGTGCGCCCTGTGGTCACCCGTATCATTACCACTCATGCCTACTGTTCGCGTTGCCGTTGCCGGGTTCGTTCAACCCATCCGTTGCAAGTTTCCACCGCGACCGGTGCGGCCGGTGTGCACCTGGGTTCCCGCGCACTGGCATTAGCAGCGGAATTGCGTCATGTTTTTGGCCTTACCATGAGCAAAACCTGTGGTGTGCTCGAAATGCTCTGTGGACTTCAATTGACAGCCGGAGGGCTTTCTCAAGCGCTCCACCGCATGGCCGAAAAGGTGCAAGGAGATTATCAACAGTTGATCGAAAAATTACGTGCCAGTGCGGTTGTCCACACCGACGAAACCGGTTGGTGGGTGCACGGCCCCGGCCATAGCCTGTGGGTATGGTGCAATGAGCAAATAACCCTCTACCGTGTCGTGCAAAGTCGCAGCCGGGCCACTTTTCATGAAACCATTCCCCCCGATTATCCAGGGGTCTTGGTGAGCGACTACCTTTCAGTTTACGATACGGCCACCCCCGTGCAACAGAAGTGTTATGCCCATCACCTTAAAGCGATTAGCAAGGCCCGCGAAGAAAAAGGCGCGGTGGAAGAAAACGATTTTCTAACCCAGTGCCGCCATCTGTTGATAACTGCCATCGAACAATCTCGCCGATGGTCACAACTGAGTGCTGCGCAGAAGTTATCCCACAGACGGATTTTTCAGATGGCGGCTGAAGGGCTGCTACAAAGAGAGCGCCGCTGTCCCTATGAAGAGAGCATTCGTTTACGACTGCACAAACAACGCGACCACCTCTTTACCTTCCTTGAATATGAAGGAGTCGATCCCACCAACAATCTTGCTGAACGACAATTGCGCCCGGCAGTGATCAGCCGCAAACTCTCTTGTGGAAACAAGACCCTGCGGGGTGCTCGCACTTGGGAAATCCTCGCCAGTCTCGCCGTTACCGCTCGACAAAACGGCAGCCGTCTCTACGATCTCCTATCTGCCGCCTACGCTCGCTAAACAGATACAAACTTCGAGGTCGCTAGAAAATGGTTAATGGGATTGCCTGGATCTATGGTCTTTTCAGCCTTTGTTCCCAGTCGAATTCTTTCGCCGTAACGATATTTTCCATCCGGCGGGCGCGGCGCTCCAGTTGTTCGAATTTTTTCTTCAGTCTGGAAACCGCCATCGCGCGGGAACCGGCATAGGAGGTGTAAAACTCCAACTCTTCTTCCGTCGCCAGGGGCACTACAGGTTCCGGTTTCATGAAGATCGCCGCGATCAGGTAAATCAGGGCCAGCGGGAAAAATCCTGAAAATATAAATATGGCGATGCATATGCACCGGACCCAGCAGACGGAGATGTCGGCATAATTGGCAATGCCCCGGCAAACTCCGAAAATGGCTCCGTCGCGTGATCGGTAAAGTCTTCCTTTATGGTAGTATCCCTGTGAATGTGAGTAGCTCATTTTTTGTATCGTTTTGTACGTTCCTGGTCCAGGAGTAAAGTTTCCAGTGATTCGATGCGGTCTTCCAGGGAAGACAGGCCTTTGTACATTTCCTGGATTAATCGGGTTTCCTCGCCACCCAGTATTTTGTCCTGTTTGGAAGGTTTGCCTTTGAGTATGGCAACGATGGCGATGAAGGTTCCACAAAGGACCGGCAGTCCGACTGCGATCATTGTGGTTATTATGGTTATTTCACCTTCGCTCAACATTTTGGCAGTGGTTTTCTAAGTTCGAATTTGCAGTATCGCCACGATCGAAATCAAGGTGGCGCAGATTGCGGATATGCTGGTCAGGGCCAACAAGGCAATAATTTGAGGTGTCATCTTTTTTGCTTTTAATTGAAGTTTAGGCGGTATGGTTGTAAAGACGATCCAAATATTGCCCCTACTCGTTTTCCTTGCTCGAAGAAGGTTGCTCAGCCAATTCGGATTTCAGGGCGGAAAGCTCACTCTCGATTTCCTCGTCGTCGGCCAGCATGGCAAATTCATCATCAATGGTCGGTTTTCTGGCAAAATTAACCAAGTCGGCGTCGGCTTCCATGCGTTCGATACGGTTTTCGAAGTGCTCGAAACGGGCTACCGTGTCGCTGCTTTCCGAATAGCGAATTTGGCTGTGCGTCCTTTTTTTCTGTTGCGCTTTGTGGTGACGCTGCACCAGGACGCCGTGCTTTTGCCGTGCCTTGGCCAGCTTTTCTTCCAATTGGCGGATATCGTCCTGATATTGCTCCACAATGTCGGAAAACTGACGGCACTCGTTTTCCAGGTGTTCGATTTCCTCGCTATAGCGCCGCTTTTCCATCAATGCTTCCCGAGCCAGGTCTTCGCGGCCTTTGGAAAGTGCCAACTTCGCTTTGGAGGCCCAATCTGAAACGCGAATGCTGAGGTCTTCCAAGGCCCGGTTGACTTTTTTTCGGCCGGCCATTGCGCCAGCGCAAGAGGCTTTGATTTCCACCAAAGTGTCTTCCATTTCCTGAATCATTAGTCGGATCAGCTTTTCCGGATCCTCGGCTTTGTCCAACATCGAATTGATGTTGGAGGTAACGATATCTCTGAAACGTGTGAAAATACCCATGATTTTTCTCCTTGTTTAAATTGTTGGTCTATTTACTTTGCAGACTTTATGCCAAAATTAAATTAAAAATCATAAGTCATTCGTTACAAGTATGATATGGATTTCACCAACTTACAATTAAATATTGCACTGTATATGATAAGGATTTATTATCCATAAAAATAGAAAAATAACCATTATTTGGTTTATTTAACTTAATGGAAGATGTTTTAGAAACACCGAGAGAAGCACTTGGCCAATCGGATGCCTTTGTTACCTTTCAGGAGCAATTGTCGCTGGTTGCGGGTGTCGACCGACCGGTCCTTCTGGTAGGAGAGCGCGGCAGCGGTAAGGAGCTGGCCGCGGCCCGCTTGCATTACCTTTCACGGCGATGGGAGGCGCCAATGGTAGCCCTCAACTGTGCCACCTTGGCCTCGACGCTCCTCGAGTCGGAGCTTTTCGGCCATGAGGCTGGAGCATTTACCGGAGCAAGGAGCAGGCGGCAGGGCCGGTTTGAAGCCGCCGACGGCGGAACTCTTTTTTTGGACGAAATCGGCCTCATACCCATCGAGGTGCAGGAAAAAATTCTGCGAGTGGTCGAGTACCGGGTTTTTGAAAGGGTAGGGAGTTCTTCGCCCATCAGCGTCGATGTGCGAATTATCGGGGCCACCAATGCCGATTTGCCGCGACTGGCCGAGGAAGGTAAATTGAAGCGCGACTTGCTCGACCGGCTTTCTTTCGAAGTGCTCTTTGTCCCTCCCTTGCGTGAGCGAAAGGAGGACATCATGTTTCTAACCAGGCATTTTGCCGGTCGCATGGCCCTGGAGCTGGGACAGGAAAGTTTGCCTGAATTCAGTGATGAGGCAATCGAACTGTTGGAAGCCTACTCGTGGCCTGGTAATATCAGGGAACTGAAAAATGTGGTCGAACGGGCTCTCTATAAAAGCCAGGGAAAACTCATTAAATCGATTAAATTCGATCCTTTTCGCTCCCCCTATGAAGGGATTTCCCGGAAATCCCCGGCCGAATCTGTGACCTCTGAGGTTGCCGAAACCGTGCAACCGCCTTTGCTTGATTTCAGGGAAAAGTCCCTGCCCGAAACCATCCACGAAATCGAGCGAAAATCCTTAGAGAAATCTCTTCATGCGACCCATTACCATCAGGGAAAGGCGGCCAGGTTTCTTGGTTTGAGCTACCACCAGTTTCGGGCTCTTTATCGAAAACACAAGGATCTGGTCCGCAAAACCGGGTAAACAGGCCCTCTGAGTGAAAAACTCAATTGCTCTCCTCAACCGGGGCAGTCTCTTCTTCGGGCCCTTTAGTGATCCATTGCCGGAAAAGGGATGCCATCACTATCACAAACAGGATGGAAAGACCCAGCAAAAGGATGGATACGGCAACAATGGTGAGTTTGTCGGCCTCATTATGAGTGCCCGGTTTTTGGCCGTACCAGAGATACCACAATGGTCCCGCTGGCAGCAGCAGATAAATACCGGAAGCCATGAACAGAAGTGCACACAATTTGGCGATGACTGCTTTCATACCTATATCCTATCTTCCAGAGAGGGAAATTAATGGGATTATTTTTTACGGCAACAGAAAAATCGCCGTCTCGCCGCCCTGCCATCAAACAGGCAATGAGATGAGAGTTATCACTCGCTACTCTGCATGAAGCAAAGAATCTTGCCTGAATGTAAAATATGCACTTTTGTAGGCGATTTTCCATGGTCGACCTACCCGAAAACCTATATCCAGAGTTTGACCGCATGTTGGCACGGGGGGACAAAGAGGCTCTCTTGCGTCAGCGGGGGATTGTGCTTTGGCTCTACGGGCTCAGCGGTTCCGGAAAAAGCACTCTCGCTAACGCTCTGGAGAGAAGATTGCACAGGGAGGGTTTTTGCGCCAATATCCTCGATGGCGACAATATCCGCACTGGATTGAACAGCGATCTTGGTTTTTCCGACGATGACCGGACAGAAAATATTCGCCGGATCGCCGAGGTCGCCAAACTCTTCCTCAATGCCGGCATCGTCACCATCACCGCCTTTATTACACCCGGCGAAGCTTTACGACAAACAGCCAGGGATATTGTTGGGGTAGACGACTTTGTGGAAGTTTTCGTAAAATGTTCTTTTCAAAAATGCGCGGAGCGGGACACCAAGGGCCTCTACGCCAAGGCCCTGTCCGGGAAGCTGAAGAATTTTACCGGTCGCGATTCCAATTTCGAGGAGCCGGATAGCCCCGATTTGATTCTGGATTCTGAATATGACAGCATTGAAACTTGTTTGGAAAAGGTTTACCTGCATATTTTGCCAAAAATCCGAGTCACATGATTGCCATTCACTTATCCTTTTTGCCCTCTGCCCGATAATAGCAGGCTGAAGTTTTGCCCAAATTAATCATGCACCATTCCTACGCGGTAAATCACCTCAAACATCTTGAGTCGGAAAGCATTTTCTTGCTGCGGGAAACCATTGCTCAATTCCAAAACCCCGTTATCCTGTTTTCGGGCGGCAAAGATTCCATTGTTATCACCCATTTGGCCCGCAAGGCCTTTTGGCCCGCCCGGCTTCCCTTTCCATTGCTCCATATCGACACGGGGCACAATTTTCCCGAAACAATCGCCTTTCGCGACCGATTGGTGGAAGAAATTGACGCCCGCCTCATTATCGGTTCGGTGCAGGAGTCGATCGATAAGCAAAGAGTTGTGGAGGAGAAAGGACCCAACCCCAGCCGCAACGCCTTGCAGACCGTCACTCTTCTGGACGCCCTCGATGAACACCAGTTCGATGCCGCCGTCGGCGGTGCCCGCCGCGATGAAGAAAAAGCGCGGGCCAAAGAACGTTTCTTTTCCCATCGGGATGAATTCGGGCAGTGGGATCCCAAAAACCAAAGGCCGGAATTGTGGAACCTGTTTAATGGCCGCAAGCATCATGGCGAACATTTCCGTATTTTTCCCTTGAGCAATTGGACGGAGATGGATGTCTGGCAATACATCAAGCTGGAAAAACTCGAACTGCCATCCATTTATTTTTCCCATGACCGCGAAACCGTTCAACGCAACGGAGTTTTGCTGGCAGTGACCGAGTTCATAACCTTGCTTGATGGAGAACAAGTCCAGACCCTGAAAGTGCGTTTTCGCACGGTGGGGGATGCCACCTGCACCGGCGCGATGGAATCGCCCGCAACCAGTATCGAGGATATCATCAAGGAAGTAGCTGCGGCCCGGATTGCCGAACGGGGAACCCGGACCGACGATAAAAGGGCAGAAACCGCCATGGAGGATCGCAAGCGCGAGGGCTATTTTTAGACTCCAGGTTCGAACCGGGGAAACCGATTAATACGAAACCATGACCGAAAACTTTGATTACCAGGATATGGACCTCCTGCGTTTTACCACGGCGGGAAGTGTCGATGATGGCAAAAGCACCCTCATCGGGCGGCTCCTTTACGATACCAAGACAATTTTTGAAGACCAGTTGGAAGCGGCCACCTTGTCGAGTCGGCGACGGGGGGATGAAAACCTCAACCTGGCTCTGCTGACCGATGGCTTGAAGGCCGAGCGGGAGCAAGGAATAACCATCGATGTTGCCTACCGTTATTTTGCCACTCCTCGAAGAAAGTTCATCATCGCCGACACTCCCGGGCATATTCAATATACCCGAAACATGGTAACAGGCGCTTCCACCGCCAATCTGGCGATTATCCTGGTGGATGCCCGCAAAGGGGTTATTGAGCAGACTTGCCGCCATGCCTTCATCGCCTCTTTGCTGCGCATTCAGCACATCGTTTTTTGCATCAACAAGATGGACTTGGTGGACTACCGGGAGGAGGTTTACGAGAGCATTGTAAGAGATTTCAAGGAGTTCGCCTCCCGCCTGGAAATCACCGATATGAGCTTCATCCCGGTCAGCGCTCTTCATGGCGACAACGTGGTGGAGAAAAGCGCCAACACGCCTTGGTACGAAGGACCAACACTACTTTACCACCTGGAAAATGTTTATATTGGCCCGGATGCCAACCACATCGATCCTCGCTTCCCCGTGCAATGGGTGATCCGGCCCCACTCCAAAAACCATCACGATTTCCGTGGTTATGCCGGCAGGGTGGCGGGTGGTGTCTTTAAGCCGGGTGATGAAATCGAAGTGCTCCAGTCCGGATTTACTTCGCGAATCAAGTCAATTGAAACCTCCGACGGAGAACTTCAGGAAGCCTTTTATCCGCTATCGGTTGCCATCACCCTGGAGGATGATATTGATATAAGCCGTGGGGATATGATCGCGAAACCCCAAAACCTTCCGAGAAGCGGTCAGGATATCGATGTCATGCTTTGCTGGTTCTCAGAAAAAAACAATCTCCGCCAGCGGGGCAAATACATTTTAAGGCACACCACAAAAGAGGTCAAGGCTCTCGTTAAAGAGGTAAAATACAAAGTCGATGTGAATACATTGCACAAAGTTGAGGATAATCTGGATATTGGCCTCAACGAGATTGGGCGCGTATCTTTGCGCACTTCCCAGCCCCTTTTCTACGACACCTATCGGCGTAACCGCATAACCGGCAGCATCGTTCTTATCGACGAATTTACCAATGAAACCGTAGCCGCCGGCATGATCCGGTAATTGAGAGAGAATGCGGCTTTCCGGTGTCTGGACTCGATTCCGGTATCCGCCAGTATTATGCCATGTTTGTTTCCAATAGGATGGCAAATGCTTTTTTTGCTCTATCCCGCCCCCACATGGCTTTCATCTGGTTTTTTCTCGATGATCCGGCCTGAAGTGAGTGAAGAAATTTTCTTCTTTAAGGGACATTTTTCTAACCACTGTAAACTGTAAGCAATGTTTCGGCGATGACCGATGGTGTTTCGGCCACTGCGATACCGGCATCTTTGAGGGCCGCTATCTTTGCTTCGGCGGTGCCGCTGCCGCCGCAAACGATGGCCCCGGCGTGGCCCATTCGCCTCCCGGGTGGCGCCGTCATACCCGCGATAAAGGCTGCCACCGGTTTGTTCACATGATCCTTGATATAGGCGGCGGCCTCCTCTTCGGCCGTTCCCCCGATTTCCCCAATCAAAATTATGGCCTCGGTTTCGGGATCGGCGTTAAACAATTTTACCGCATCGATGTGGGTTGTCCCAATGATGGGGTCGCCCCCGATACCGATGCAGGTGCTCTGTCCGTGGCCTCTCACGGTTAGCTGCCAGACAGCTTCATAGGTAAGGGTGCCGGAACGCGAAACCACCCCCACCTTACCCGGTACATGAATGTAACCCGGCATGATGCCCATTTTGCATTCACCCGGTGTTATGATTCCGGGACAATTCGGTCCGATGAGCACGGACGAGCTTTTTTCGAGAAGTTGTTTCACCTCCGCCATGTCGCGGGTGGGAATACCTTCCGTAATGCAGACGATTACCTCCATTCCTGCGTCCACCGCTTCCAGGATCGAGTCGGCGGCGAAGGCTGGTGGCACAAATATGAGGGAGGCATTGGCCCCGGTTTCCGCAGCCGCTTGTCCAACACTGTCGAATACCGGTACCTTGTCATCAAATACTTGCCCCCCTTTTCCGGGGGTGACTCCAGCCACAATGTTGGTGCCGTATTCAAGGCACTGCCGGGAGTGGAAGGTGCCGTTATTACCGGTAATCCCCTGAACGACTACGCGGGTGTTTTTATTAACCAGAACACTCATTTCTTTATATCGAAAATATCTTATTTTTTAACTCGCAGTGACCAATTGAACAATTTTTTCGGCGGCATCACCCAAGCTGTCCGCCGAAGTTATCGAAAGTCCGCTTTCTGCAAGCAATTGCTTGCCCTTGTCCACATTGGTGCCTTCCAGCCGGACAACCAACGGCACATCGATATGAACCGATTTGGCAGCGCCGATGATTCCCGCCGCGATCACATCGCACTTCATGATTCCGCCAAAGATGTTAACCAGAATCCCCTCCACCTTCGGATCGCTGAGGATGATCTTGAAGGCCTGCGTAACCTGTTCTTCCGTGGCGCCTCCGCCCACATCCAGGAAATTGGCCGGATTGCCCCCATAGTGTTTGATGATGTCCATTGTCGCCATGGCCAGACCGGCTCCGTTGACCATGCAGGCGATATTTCCATCAAGGGCGATATAGTTGAGTGAATGCTTCGAAGCCTCTATCTCCTTGGGATCTTCCTCATTCAAATCTCGCAAGGCGGCTATCTCCGAATGGCGGAAGAGGGCGTTGTCATCGAACCCCATTTTGGCGTCAAGCGCTTCGACATCGCCCTCTTTAGTCAGGATAAGCGGATTGATTTCGACCAGACTGGCGTCTGTTTCATGAAAAAGCTTGTAGAGGGCCATAACAATTTTAACCGCCTGTCGAAAGGCTGTTCCGGAAAACCCGAGTCCGAGCGCCACTTGTCGCGCCTGGTAAGGCATCAGGCCGAGAATGGGATCGATAAATACACGAGTGATCTTCTCTGGCGATTCCGCGGCCACACGTTCGATTTCCACTCCACCCTCGGTGGAAGCGACAATGACCGGGCGGGCGGTGGCGCGATCCAGCAGGATGGCCAGGTAGTATTCCTTTGCAATTTCGCTTGCTTCGGTGAAATAGACGGTTCCCACTTTCCGTCCGGCGGGACCGGTTTGGTGAGTCACAAGTGTATTGCCCAGCATGCGTCCGCCAGCTTCAAGAGCTTCCTCTTTGGAAGCGAGAACCTTAACCCCGCCTTGGAAACCGTCCGTAAAAACTCCCTTGCCTCGGCCTCCGGCGTGAATTTGTGATTTTACCACCATGGTTCCATCGGAAAGAGTGTTTACAGCATCCTCAAACTCCTCCGGGTTTTGAGCGATTTGTCCCTTGGGAGTGGGTATGCCATACTGCTCGAAGAGAGCTTTGGCCTGGTATTCGTGAATATTCATGTGTGTTTTTTCGGAAGGCTTTTGACTTTTGAAAGGATTTTGTGAAATTCTCCTCTCAGTTAGCAAGGGTTTGCTTAAGGCTTTTCCCCTTTATTTTATTGTTTCTCCATCCGCTGAGGAAATTTTTTGTAATTCTTCCTCGATGGTTCGATTTTGCAGAACCGTCAGTTCGGCAATTCCTTTTCGGGCCAGATCGAGGAGGGAATCGAGTTGTGCTCTGTTAAAGGTCGCTTCTTCGCCAGAGCCTTGGACTTCCACGAACTCACCGGAACCTGTCATCACGATATTGAAATCGGCCGCAGCGTCCCGGTCTTCCACATAATCGAGATCAAGAATTTCCTGCCCGCAATAAATTCCCGCGCTGACCGCCGCTATTGAGTCGCGGAAAGGGTTTTCCTTCAAATTTCCCGTAACAAGAAGTTGATTTACAGCCAGTTGCGCTGCCGTATAGGCTCCGGTAATGGCGGCGGTGCGGGTGCCGCCGTCTGCTTGGAGAACATCACAATCGATCCAGAGGCTGAGGCCGGGGAGTTTTTTCAGATTGGCCACTGCTCTCAGCGATCGACCTATAAGGCGCTGAATTTCCATCGTGCGCCCTTCGATTCTACCTCGAGCGCTATCCCGAATTTTGCGGTCAAGAGTGCTGTAGGGGAGCATGGAGTATTCCGCTGTTATCCATCCGCCGGATACGCCTTGCTGAATCATCCATCGGGGCACTTTCTTATCCACGGTGACAGCGCAAATTACTTTTGTCTGGCCGAATTCGGCCAAAACGGACCCGGAAGCATAGGGGGCGATTCCGGGAGTGAGCTTTATTTCCCTTAACTGGTTAAGGTCGCGGTTGTTTGATCTGCATAATTTCGGCATGAGGACGCTCAAAAGGGAGCAATTTAGAGCAAAAATCAAGACCTTTCAGCTAACTCCCGGTCAGGTTCCGGTTCTTTCCACTTGCCGTATTCCTTGATCAAATCGATTAATTCATCCACGGCCTCAGTTTCTGGAATGTGGAATTTCACGCATTTCTTGCCGGAATAAAGGTTGACCTTGCCGGGAGAGCCGCCGACGTAGCCGAAGTCCGCATCCGCCATTTCCCCCGGTCCATTGACGATGCACCCCATCACTGCGATGGTGACGCCCTTGAGGTGGTTCGTTCTGGCTCGAATTTTTTGTGTGGTGCTTTGCAAATCGAATAAGGTTCGCCCGCAACTGGGGCAGGCGACGTATTCGGTTTTGGAAATTCTGGCTCGTGCCCCTTGCAGCATATTGAAACCCAATGCGGTTGCTCTGGCCAAATCGGGTTCGTTTTCCACGCTGAGTAAATCACCGATTCCATCGCACAACAAACTCCCTGATAAAATGGAGGCCTCCAGCAGACGATTGCCAAAATAATCCCGATAATCGACGCCGTTGGCCGTATTGCAGCGTATCCAGATGGGCGCTTCGATACTCAAATCTTTTAAGGTCTGGGCCAACAGGCGGTAACTTCCGATTGGGTGAAGGTTTTCGCTCGGTTGGGAAAGTGTGAAAATCAATCCGGAAGAACCAATGTTTTTCAGAGTTGAACTTAAGGCATCGCAGTCTGCCGGATCGATGTCCAAAGCCAGAATTAACCCATTTTCACGCACGAAAGCCGCGAACTCTTTCAACAGGGTTTCATCTCCAACTGTAAATTTGCGCAGGAATATCCATCCCGATTGCCGGGACCAGGAATGGCTGCGGAGATTGTCCAGCTTGAGGCTGGATGCCAGTTCAACGACATAAAACGGCACTTCGTTTCCCAGTTCCCGTTGCAAAACCGACAAATCTTCCAACTCTTCATCATTTTGCATGTTAAGGAGGAGACCCTCCAGTTTGGCATCCCGGAGCCGACTGCCCACTCTTAAAACTGCCGTTTTGATATCTCTCCATGCGGCAAGGGGTTTCTGTGCCGCCACAATTACCCTTGGAGGCTCTCTCTCCGCAGCCGGGCATCCCGAGCCCAGCAGCAAAGGCAAGGTTGGTCGCCGGGTGTATTGGTAGGGATCAATGTCGTCCTTTTCATTTGAGATTGTGTTGGACGCGCCATTGCTGGTCCACAGATGCATAGCCTTGTCAGCCAATTCCCTGGCGACCGGAATTTCCGCCACTGGATCTTCGGTCAGGGAAACGCGGATGGTGTCTCCCAGGCCGTCAAAAAGCAAGCTGCCGATGCCGATTGCGCTCTTGATACGGGCGTCTTCGCCATCGCCTGCTTCGGTTACACCCAGGTGCAAGGGGTAGGCCATGCTTTCTTCGTTCATGCGGGCCACGGCCAGCCGGTATGCCTCGATCATCACTTTGGGGTTGCTCGCTTTCATTGAGAGCACGACATCCTTGAACCCGTGTGACTCACAGATACGGACAAATTCGAGGGCAGACTCAACCATTCCCATGGGAGAATCGCCATAGCGGTTCATTATGCGGTCTGAAAGAGAGCCATGATTGGTCCCGATGCGCAAGGCTCTGCCCAGCTCTTTGCACCTTTTTACAATCGGGGAGAAATCTTCATAGAGACGCTGCAATTCCTCCTCGTATTGCCGATCGGAGTATTCTCGAATTTGAAATTTTTTCTTATCCGCGTAATTACCGGGGTTGATGCGCACTTTTTCCACGAATTTGGCTGCTTCCATGGCGGTGGAGGGGAGAAAGTGGATGTCGGCCACCAGCGGAACCTCGATTTTTGCCTCCCTCAATTTGCGGGCAATCCTCTCGAGTGCCTTCGCTGCCTTAACATTCTGGGCGGTTATGCGGACGATCTCGCAGCCAGCCTCCACCAGGGCTATGGACTGCTGCACGGTAGCTTCCACATCCTGGGTGGGAGTAGTGGTCATCGACTGCAGGCGAATGGGGTGGTTCTTTCCCAGCGCCACATTGCCGATCATCACCTCGATGGATTTTCTCCGCTTTGCGGAAAAACGGGATTCGCAATATTCAGTCATCCGCAGATTGGATTATTGATTCTATTCGGTCGTATCTTTCGCGGATGAGAATTCCGGTTGGATGTAGAGGGAACTTTCCAATTCAAGACGTTTTTCCTCTTCATTGTCACCCTGCCAGCGGCGTACATCAAAAAAGCTTACATATATCATCATTGAAAAGAGCAAAATCATAAAAATTCCCTGGGCGCCCGCCACCAGATTGGGAGGGAGGGCTTTCCCCCGCAATTTAGCCAGTGTGGCGAAAACAATATGCCCTCCATCGAGCACCGGTATGGGCAGTAGGTTCAAAATTGCCAGGTTGATATTGAGCAGGCAGGTAAACCAGATCACCAATCGGATATCGACCATGGAAAACATGTGGATCACCCGGACTATCCCCGGCGGGCCGCTCAAATTCCGAATACTGATATCGGATTTGGGACTGATGAGACTGCCGAGCACCTGCAAAGTTGTTTTTACTATCCCTTTGACTTGTGTAATCGGGTCAACATGGAGGGTAATTGACCGGCTTTTAAAGCCAAAACCCATCATGGGAGTTTCCCTCGGCAGCAGGATTTCAGCGTTCACCTTTCCCAGAACTGCCAACGACCGAAACTGATTCTCAAATTCATTTCCGATAGAAAGGTTGAGATTTTCAAGATCTCCATCGTTAATTCTGTCTATAAAAGTCTGCAAAGACTTGATCGGTTTATTGTTCACCCTGATGATGGTTTCTCCCGGTTCCAGATTGCCGAAAACAAAGCCGGTCGGGTCCTCGATTTCATGCACTTTCAGTGATGAAGGAATTCCGGGATCGGATGGGGATCCACTGCTTTCGGCCTCGTAAAAAGGCTGCACCAGAAGGCTTGCTTTGCGATTGCCGTCCTTCACCTGTAGTTTGCCCAACGGCTTGGTACGGGCTACCATTTCGGCGCTCAAAGTTACATCGAATATCCTGTTTTCACGTTCAATGGATAACATAACCGGAGCGTCCTGTTTTTCTTTTAAGTGATGAACGAGGGCGGCAAAACAATGCAATTTCTTGCCGTCCGAGGATATAACCCGATCATTTTCCTGCAATCCCGCTTGATGGGCGGGTGAACCCTCCTGGATGTAACGGATTATGAGAGAATGGGCCGGCTTGATGCCAACCAGCCGCATAAGGTCACCGGAAACAGAGTTCACCTTGGATAACCTCGGATATACAATGATATCTTGTGTTTCACCATCTCTTTCAATTGTGAAGACCGCTTGTGGGTTTTCGTCGGAATCACGGCCAGAACCGGTAAAAATGGAGTGTTGCAGCTCGGAAAAATTGGAAACCTTATCCCCGTCTATACTCAAGATTTTGTCGCCTTCCTTGATTCCGGCTATGAAGGCCGGTCCGGGAACTTCATTGTTTTGATCGAGTTCAACAGTGGGCTCAACGAATCCGATGATGACGGATTGGGCGTCCTCACTTGACGGCTGCCCGAAAGCCCACAAAATACAAGCCAGGAAAAAAGCGAAGATAATATTAAATACCGCTCCCATTACTGCGACGATGACTTTATCAGTGTAGCTGATGGGAGGCAGCTCCTCCCCGCCCTCTTCAGAACCGCCTTCGATTGCACCCATATCAGCCAGTTGGGGTAACGCTACATAGCCGCCCAAAGGAAGAGCCGAGATGCGGTATTCTACTCCGTCGCGTGTCCAGGAGACCAATTTGGGTCCGAAACCAATGGAAAATCGGTCGATTTTCAATCCTCTTCGCCGCGCAGCCAGAAAATGTCCCAGTTCGTGAACGAAAATCGATCCCCCGAAAAAGAGGAAAATGAGAAATACAGCCCAAAAATTAGTGAAAAGCTGGCTGATTAATGTTGTGTCAGAATTCATGTTTTTTGATCAAATCGTTTGTTACCCGCCGGGCGGAACGGTCAATATCCAGCACTTCTTCCAGGTTGGCCGGTTCAAGGTTTTCAATATTTTGCAGGGTCTGGTCAATCAAATCACTAATGCCGGGATAACTGATTCGTTTCCCCAGAAAAGCCTCCACGGCAACCTCATTGGCGGCATTGAAAACGGCAGGCGCCACCCCGGCGGCCTCCATCGATTCCCGGGCCAAACGCAAACAGGGGAACCGCGTCAGGTCCGGTGGGCGAAATTCCAGGTTCATGGTATCTTCAAAAGTTAATGTGGGTTCTACCCCTGGTTTTCGCTCGGGGAAGAGCAGGACGTGTTGAATGGCAAACGTCATCGATGGGGGCGAGAGCTGGGCCAGGATGGAGCCATCCACATACTCCACCATGGAATGAACGATGCTCTGGGGATGAACGACCACCTTTATCTGTCCGGGTTCCATCCCGAAGAGCCATCGCGCCTCGATTAATTCCAGTCCTTTGTTGGCCATGGTGGAAGAGTCCACCGTGATTTTGGCGCCCATCGACCAGTTGGGATGCTGGAGCGCTTGTTCTGGAGTTATGGCGGCCATTTTCTCCCATGAAAGGTTGAGAAAGGGGCCACCCGAAGCAGTCAGAATAATTCGCGCCACCTCATGTTCGGGAGCGCCGTTAAGGCATTGAAAAACGGCATTATGCTCGCTATCCACTGGGAGGACCCGCACCCCTTTGGCCCTGGCCGCGGCCATGACGAATTTACCCGCCAGGACCAGGACTTCCTTGCTGGCCAGAGCGATTTCCTTACCTGCTTCAATAGCCGCCAGGGTGGGGTGAAGCCCCATCGTGCCCACCACCGCAACCACGGCAACGTCTGCTTCGGGCAAAGTAGCCAGGCGGTTTAGGCCATCGATTCCGGAGGAAAGATTCACTTCTGTCCCGAACAGGCCGCAATTTTGAGCATCGGTACATGATTTCTCATCGAACAAGGCAACGTGGCGAACCCCGAATTCACGAGCAATGGCGGCCAGGGGTTCGGCCCGGCTGCCACTGGCAATACCAACCAGTTTCAACCGGTCGGAATTAGCCCGGATCACGCGTAGGGAATTTTCTCCTATCGATCCGGTGGCTCCGAGCAACACAATGCCTTTTTTGTTCATTGCGTAATCCAATAAAGTGTCAGGACGGACACTACAAGATAAGGAAAAGAATCAGCATGTAACCGGTCGGCGCCCCCAGAATTATACTATCGACCAAGTCGAAAGCGCCGCCGATCCCGGGGATGAAATCACCTGAATCCTTTACCTGGGCCTGCCGTTTGACGATTGACTCAATCAAGTCGGAGATAATAGCCATGATTCCGAGCGGGATGGCTGCCAGGCCGGCTTCCCACCAGAGGAAACTTTCCGGCAGGTAGATATTAAATACCAGAGTGTAAAGTGTGCTCACGATTACTGCCAGGGCGACCCCACCGACGGCTCCTTCCCAAGTCTTGGCGGGGCTTACTTTGGGCGCCAGCTTGGTTTTCCCGAATTTCATACCCACCAGAAGAGCGCCGACATCGGTGAATTTAACCGTGGCGACAATCCATACGGCGAGGAATACTCCACTCATCTCGGAGTCGCCAAGGCGGATGGTCTGGACCAGAAATTGCAGCAGGTATGGGACATAAAAGATCCCGAACAGAGTGGCCATGAGACAGTGCAGGGAGCGTCCACCCTTGACACGCGTCAGGACTCCACAGGAACAGATGGCGGCGGCCAGCGCCATAAAGGGAAAGCCGGAAAAATAAAAAGAGCCCACAACGATTATTAATCCGCAAGCCAAACCAAGTTTTCGCAGAGTATGGAATCCGATCTTTCCCAACAGGCGATAAAGCTCTTCCTGGGAAAGCAGGACCAGCAATGCCAATATCCAAACACCGGCCTGGACTCCAAGCAAGACCAGGGCCAGGATCACCAGTGACCACAATCCAAGGGTGCTTGCGATGCGTTTTGTCACCGATTGAGAGCTGGCTCCGAGGGGTTTTGCTGCAATTGGTCTCCGGTCTTGCCGAAGCGGCGCTCGCGATTCCAGAAATAATCCACAGCTTTCTTAAAGTCGCCAGAGCGGAAATCCGGCCACAAGATGGGGGTAAAAAACATTTCCGCATAGGCGCTTTGCAACAAAAGAAAATTGCT
>JAJFLV010000102.1 GCA_021772535.1 Opitutales bacterium
AAAGAAGGTGAACGGCCCTTTTGCCTGATCGACTTTTTTCCGCAAGATTTTCTTCTCGTGATTGATGAAAGTCACGCCACCTTGCCGCAAATCGGCGCCATGTATCGGGGAGACCGCTCCCGCAAGGAACGGTTGGTGGAATATGGTTTTCGCCTGCCTTCGGCCCTTGACAATCGTCCTTTGCGGGCAGAGGAGTTCAATCTACTGACAGGCCAAACCGTGTTCATGTCGGCCACCCCGACTTCCCGTGAGCTGGATATATCTTCCGTTGTAGTCGAACAATTGATTCGCCCGACAGGCCTGCTCGATCCGGAACTTGAAATCCGTCCCACCGAAGGGCAGGTCGAAGACCTTATCGGGGAAATTCACCGTTGCGTCGAGGAAAAGGAACGCGTCCTGGTCACCACCCTGACCAAACGCATGTCGGAAGACCTCTCGGATTTCCTGCGGGAACGCAATATCCGTGTCGAGTATCTGCACAGCGACATCGATGCCATCGAGCGGATAGAAATTCTTCGCAATTTGCGCCGGGGCGACTTCGATGTGCTGGTTGGAATCAACCTTCTGCGTGAAGGCCTGGACCTGCCGGAAGTGGCCCTCGTGGCCATTCTCGATGCGGACAAGGAAGGCTTTCTGCGCAGCCGCACCAGTCTCATCCAGACCTCTGGTCGCGCAGCCCGGCACGAAAAGGGACGGGTTATTTTTTATGCGGATAAAATAACCAATTCCATCAAAGCGGCGGAAGATGTTACTAATCACCGCCGGGCCAGGCAGTTGGCTTACAACAAGGAACACGGGATAACCCCCAAAGGTGTTAAACGTGCCGTTCAGGCCAGTCTCCATTACGGCCTCAAGGAAGAGGTCGATCCGGTATGCGTTGCCGAAGCTAACGGGGACGAAGATGTGGCAATAGTCATCGCGGAATTGGAAGAAGAGATGATCGCCGCTGCCAACGACCTCCAATTCGAACGCGCCGCCCTCCTCCGCGACCAGGTGGAAGCCCTTCGCAAAGGCGATTTCGGCGATGGCCAGGGGAAAAGACGTTACTCATCCTCCTACAAAAAGACCTCCACCAAACGCCGTGCCAAAAAAGTCCACAAAGGAAAAACCTACAAACCACGCCGGAAATAAATCTGGCAATTATCTGTGAATATTCTGTACCTGAAGAATTTCTAATGACTAATAACAGTTGGTTCTCCTACTTTTCTTATTAATTATAAATAAAACATTAATGGCAAATAACGAAGAATTTGAAACTACGGCTTCCCTTGAAAACACCGATTTGGATGAATTGGCTGTTCAGGTGAAAGGTTTCCTCGAAATTCAGGATAGGAAATATGGTTTTCCCGCGAAATTATTTGAAAGATGTTTTGTCGGAAGCGAAGCTGTTCGGCAGTTTGTGGAAAACGGAATTGCCGCGGATGAGGAGGACGCCGTCCGTATCGGCAACATGATGCTGAGCGCCGGTCTCTTCCATCACGTGGAATACGCCCACGCTTTTAAAAACGATTTTCTTTTCTACCGCTTCGCTTCCGATGTGGACCATGGCAAGTCGGCTAAAAAGCCAGATGGGAGTTCCGTTAGCTGGGCGGATTTTATGTCTCCACTCACCATGGATAGGGACGGAGAAAAAACCATTTCATTACAACCGGTTATTCCAGACCGCGACCCTGATTTGGGTGAGTTTGCCCAGGTGGACCTGGAGGCTATTGGCGTCAAACCGCTGGATGCGCACAACAGCAAGCTCCTCGATCACGTCCACCCCAAAGAGTGGCTGGATCCCGAACCGAAAGACAATTACAACCTTGTTGTTATTGGAGCGGGTTCCGGGGGTCTGGTCTCGGCAGCCGGTGCCGCCGGGGTAGGCGCGCGTGTCGCCCTGATCGAATCTCACCTCCTCGGAGGCGATTGCCTGAATGTTGGCTGTGTGCCCTCAAAAGCATTGATCAAGTGCGCCAAAATGGCCGCTTCGGTGCGCAATGCGGAGAAATACGGAGTGAAAATCAACGGGGATGTAACGGTTGACTTCGGAGCCGTCATGGAACGGATGCGCCGGTTGCGGGCCAACATTGCCCCTCACGACTCCGCGGAACGATTCAGTAAACAAATGGGCATCGATGTCTTCATCGGGCGGGGAAAATTCACCGGGCACAATACTGTCGAAGTCAATGGTAAGACTTTGCGGTTCTCCAAGGCTGTCATCGCCACTGGCGGTACAGCGGCCATTCCACCAATTCCGGGTCTGGCCGAAGCACCTTACTTGACCAATGCTTCGGTATTCAACCTTACCGAACTGCCCGCGCGTTTGGGCGTAATCGGCGCTGGGCCCATCGGGCTGGAACTGGCCCAGGCCTTTCACCGCTTCGGTTCGGAGGTAACGGTTTTCTCCCGCAGTGGAGAAATTTTACCCAGGGAAGACCCCGAGGCGGCTAAAATCGTTGTGCAGTCATTACTCAGGGACGGTCTTAATTTGCAGCTTCATTCAAAATTCAAACGAGTGGAAAGCTCAAACGGACAAGGGCCGGTAACCATTATCCTGGAAGGAGATGAGGATGGTGATGAACTGCGATTTGAATTTGATGCCTTGCTCATGGCAACCGGGCGAAAACCGTCCGTCAAGGGAATCGGCCTGGAAAATGCAGGCGTCGATTTCGACCAAAGACTCGGCGTCAAAGTCAACGAAAAGCTGCAAACCGCCAACCCGAACATCTATGCCGTTGGCGATGTGGCCACTCCATATCAATTTACCCACATGGCCGATTTCATGGCCCGGCTGGTGATTCGCAATGCGTTATTCTACGGCCGCGACAAAGTCTCCAGTCTCCTCATTCCATGGGCTACATACACCGATCCCGAAGTTGCCCACGTCGGTTTGTACGAGAAAGACCTCCGCGATCGAAAAATTGAATTTGAAACCTTCAAACGCGATTTTTCCAAGGTGGACCGGGCAATCGTCGATGAGGAAACGGAAGGCTTTGTCAAAGTGCATGTGAAAAAGGCAACCGATCAGATCTTGGGGGCAACCATCGTTGGCAACCACGCAGGGGATATGATCAGCGAAATCACCGTTGCCATGCAAAACAACATGGGATTAGGCAAGCTGGCCAGCGTCATCCACCCCTACCCCACCGCAGCCGAAGCCATCCGCCAATGCGGCGATGAATACAACAAAACCCGCCTCACCACCACCGTGAAAAAAATATTCTCCCGCCTCATGGACCTTCAACGGTGAAGTTTGCGTAAGTTCACGAATCAAGGTGTAGGCTTCCATTCTTTAGAGTTGCCAGATTGAAATTCGGGTATTGTTGTTGCCAGCGTGATAGGTGCGGGTGCCCTATCCCTTGAGAAAATATGGAGGTTTCGGAAATACCTTTATGGAAACGGCCTAAACGCTGGGTTTCTTTTGGCGGTGTTTATTTGGCGGTTTGTCTGTTTTTCTGGTTGCTTCCAACGGATTCTGCGGTAGTTCCGGAGGATCGGACGGTGGGCCATTGGACGTCCATTTTGCCGCCGATTTTTGCCGTTATCGTGGCTTTGCATTTCCGCACCCTGGTCTGGGCGCTTTCTTCCGCCTTCGTCCTGGGGACGTTTCTGGCCCACGCGCCGGATTACCTGTCAGCCCTGCCACTGGGGATTAAAAACTTCATCTGGGTAAACTTCACCCAGCAATTCAACCTCTACATTTTCGCCTTTCTCTTCTCATTGGTGGGCTTGATCCATGTGGCTTACCGTTGCGGGGGGATTCACGGGCTGGTGGCCAAGATTAACCGGGTGGCCAAGGGTCCGCGCTCGACCAAGCTGGCTACCTCGCTGGCCGGACTGGCCATTTTTTTTGACGATTATTCCAACACCGTGGTGGTCGGTTCCACCATGCGGGCATTGTCGGACAAATGGAAAATTTCCCGTGAGAAACTGGCTTACCTGGTCGATTCGACCACTGCCCCCATTGCAGGGGTAGCCCTGCTTTCAACCTGGATCGCCTTCGAGGTTTTTTTCTTCAATCAGGTCTCGGAGCAGCTTGGCCTGGAGGAAGGCGGCTATGCCATGTTCGTCCGCATATTGCCCTATCGTTTTTATTGCTGGGGCACTCTGTTCTTTGTCTTCTTAACTTCCGCTTTGGGTCGGGATTTCGGTCCCATGTACAAAGCCGAAGAACGGGCCGCTCTGGAGGGGAAGTTGATTGCGGATGGAGCCCGCCTGTTAACCCGTGAAAAAGGCGGTGCTTTCGAGCCTGTTCAGGGTAAGCCACAGCGGTGGTTCAACGCCATTGTTCCTCTCATCATCGTAATTGGGGGCACCTTGGGGGGAATCCTCTTCCTGGGACGGGCCAAGGTCCTGGCTGATGGAACCGGATTCTCCTTGGCCCATCTCAGCGATTGGCGGGCCGCTTTCGGCATGGTGACGGATCCTTCCCGAACGCCCGGAGGCGCCATGAAGATTCTCTTTCTGGCATCCTTTACCGGAGGCCTTGTGGTCGTAGTCATGGCCGTGAGCCAGAAAATCTTGACCGTAAAAGAGGCCGGAAAAGCCTACATGCGAGCGCTTCCAACCCTCTGGATGGCTTTTTTTATCCTCATTATGGCTTGGGGAATGAGTAAAATCTGCACCGACGGAGTACACACCGACACTTATCTTATTTCTCTCCTCGGAGGCCGCATCGAACTCCTCTTTCTCCCTCTGTTTGTGTTCCTGGTTTCTTCCGGGATGTCTTTTTCCACCGGCACGAGTTTCGGCACTATGGCAATACTCATTCCGGTCATTCTTCCCCTCGCTCACGCTCTTGGAGCTTACGGGGAGGAGCATCGGATCATTTTCTGGCTGACCGCAGCAGCCATCATGGACGGGGCCATATTCGGAGACCATTGCAGCCCCATCAGCGACACCACAGTGCTATCCTCGATATCCGCCGGTTGCGATCACATAGATCATGTGAGCACGCAAATAGCATATTCCTTGACGACGATGGTCATTGCTGGGTCCATCGGCTATCTAGCCACGGCCTCCGGCATGCCCGTCTGGATTTATTTCCTGCTGTTTCCGACCCTGACCATTGGACTCCTCATGACCATCGGAAAAAAAGTTCCTGATCCGATTATCGATTAGAATTTGCCTTTTTATTCTTCCGCCAGGCTGATCTTTAGCTTTTGTGGCGGAATCCCGAAATGCCGGGCAATATTTTTTGCCTTCGTTCTAATTTTGGGAAGAACGACCCCGGGGAGTCTCTTAAACGGATAAACCGTGATTTCGAAACCTGGGCCATTCAATTTATACCGCCATGTGGCGATTGTTTTGCCCAGATGGATGATAGTCCCCTCGATATGTCCGGCTGGCCGCCACACCCTATTATAATAGAGCCTGGGGCAAATCCAGGTTTTGTCCTTGTGACCAAGTAAAACAGGATCGAAGCGGCCCAGCATCAACAACGGCCAATGACGCCTGGGTGGCGGCGGTGCCAGGAGTTCATCCAAATCACTTCTGAGACAGAGAAGGGCTTTCCCATCGCACCGGAGTTTGACAACTTCATTTCCCAGAGATACGAGAGAATCACGCACAGCGCTTAAGGAAAGACCTCGCCAATAAGCTAGATCGATGGCTGGGGCCGGACCATAGGAACCCAGGTATCTTCTGGCCAAAAGCAAATCCGCTTGCTCCTGTCTGGGAGGTTGCCAGTCCAGATCGGGCAGCCAATGCTCACGGTGGACAAAAATACTCTCACTCCCATTCCGATGACCATGGCAGGCCAACCCCTGCTGCACCAACTCCGCGAACAATCCACCCCAGGAAGAGAGCAATTCCGGGCTGTTCTCCATGGGAAGCTGACGAAGATCAGCTCGGCACATACCCCTGAGACCCCTTTCTCGAAGCATATCTGCAGACATTTTCACACGTTCTTCGAAATCCTCCTCTGATCCGCCATTTTTACAAAAACTTCGACGCCACCAGGATCGGTTACGAGCATAGGCGGCCTGAATAACCGGCCACTCAATCGATGAATAAAGGTGGAGCGTAAATCGCTGACCCCAAAGCTTTACCAATGCGCGATCGCTCAATAATAGGTTTTCCAGATGACTCTTGGTGAAACCCTCAACCCGGTTGACCAGGGCTATTCCCGCCGCGGAAAGAATCTGGGCCTGAACTCCACCCAGGGCTGAGGCGGCCTCCACCGCCGTAGAAAATGGTTTGATAAGACCGGACCTTTTGAGACGAAACCAAGTCAACTGATCTGCCGTAATCGTTAAATCTCGCATGAGGTCTTAATCCAGATTCAAACAAACGCCCATCCGCCGCGGATCGCCTGCGCCCTCCATCTCGCCATTGACATGATGGAAAACGGTATGGGTTCCGCCAAAATAGAGATTCCGGTCGGGCCAAAGTTTCAACTTGGGAAATCGCTCCTCCATCTGTTCCGTTACTGCCGGTGGAAACCCTCCTTCCAAATTGAGGAGGCCGTTCTCATAATGAATGCGGGGACTGTTAACCGCCTCGGAAACATCCATGGCAAAATCGACGCTATTTAAAATAATCTGTAAAATCGCCGAACGTATTCGGTTAGAGCCGCCGGAACCTGTGGCCAGGAGGCCTTTTTTGCTGAAAATGAAAGTTGGGGACATCATTGATGCAATTCGTGTGTCCTGCCTCCACTGGTGAAAGCCGGCCGGGTTGAGGTCCTCCTCACCCAACATATTGTTGAGCATGAACCCGCATCCTGGAGCCATAATGCCGGATCCTGATCCATTTGAAAGATTGAGTGCCGCCACATTGCCCTCTGCATCAATAATACTGATGTGCGTTGTGCCGGAGGTGCAGACATCATGATGCGTCAGGATTGCCTGATAAGATGACAGAAGATTTTTATCGAGCATTTTCTCGGCTGAATCAGGACCGCCGAGGGATTGACCGGCGCTTTCCCTTTTTAGACGTCCGGTCAATTGCATGGTGCGGGCAAGAATTTCCAAGTGAGCGAGGGCACCGAACTCGAGGTTGGAAAAGGAGCTTTTGGCGATAAGGCGCAAGGCTAGCGCGATAAGAGTTCCACCTAGAGAGGGAGGCGGGTTGGTCCAGATGGAAGCCCCCCTGTAGGATATTTTCAACGGTTGACGCTTGTGGGCTTGATATTGATCAAAGTCCTCCAAGGTCAGGTGTCCGCCACGCTCCTGGCAGGACTGAACGATGTTTCTAGCCACTTCTCCCCGGTAAAAAAAATCCTCCCCTTCCGAGGCCAAAGCCTCCAGAAAAAGGGCCATCTCGGGATGGATTAAGCATTCGCCCTCTTGTAGGATTTTACCTGGGTGAGTCTTACTCGAGAACACCTTTCTGGCTTCGGGGGAAGCTAGGTAGATCTGGCTCACCACCTCCAGAAGAATGGGCAGGAAATCTTCTACAATAAATCCATTTTTTGCCAGGATGAAAGCTGGCTCGATCAGCTCCTTGAGGGGCATCCGGCAGCAATCCCGCCAAACCATGCTAATGCCTCTAATAGCCCCCGGCGTGGCGCAGGATCCAAGCCCGAGATGAAATTCCTGGGTGGTTGTTCCAAAGTCGGCGTGAACGGGAAAAAAATCGAGTTCGGCTTTGGATTGTTTGAGTGGCGTCTGGGTAAAGAAATCGTAGAGCACAGGTTCCCCGCTCCTGTTAGCGAGTAGAAATCCGCCACCGCCGGGAGAGGCCAGTACCGGCTCCGCCACGCAAGCAGCAAAAAATGCTGCCACCGCCGCGTCGAAGGCATTGCCTCCAGCTTCAAGGATGGTTAGGGCAGCGCGCGCGGTATGCACACTCCCTGCAGCAACGATTCCTTTTCGGCCGCCTGACATCGATCAAATCAAGTAAAGGAGTTAATTATTAACGGAAAACCAGGTTTATTTTCTTGGACTCGTTGTGTTCACACTAAACTTACAGCCTGGATTAACGCTGCGGGTCTATCTGCAAATCAATCGGATTTACCTCTATCAATTCAACGTCGAAGATCAGGGTGGAACCCGGCGGAATATTACCCGAGGCTTGGTCGCGGTAAGCAAGCCGAGAGGGAATGTAGAGTTTGATTTTTCCGCTTTCCCGGACCAGCGATAATCCTTCAGCAAATCCGGGTATTAACTGGGTTAGGTTGAAATCGGTGGGCTTACCCCTCTTTATGGAGGAATCGAATACCACTCCGTTAATGAGCCTTCCTGTGTAATGCAATCGTACCCAGTCGTTGCCACTCGGTTTTCTTCCAATGCCCTCATCGACCTTTTCATAGTAAATACCCGATTCGGTTTTTTGGATGCCGGGGATTTTCCCGATTTCTGCAAAAAATGCTTCCTCGGAAACCTGGTTATCCGCCGCCAACTCCGTATTCTGCGCTGCCTGCTTTACCTCATATGCTTCCAACCGCTGCCGAATCATGGCCTCTACCTGTTTAATTACCTCCTCCAGATTTTCCGGCGCTGGTGCGCCCTTGGCCGCTAATACGAAGCCTTTCACAATATGTTGCAGCTCTTCATCCGTATAACCGATGTAGAGGACCTTTTCCTGGCCGATGAGCCACCCGTAAACCTGCAATAGGTCTTCCTCAATTAATTCCCTTTTGGTTGCCTCGGCCTTCGTTTCGGCTTCCACAACCGGATCATCCTGGCCACCTAGATTGCCAACAGGCATCAGCAAGCAAACGAGTGAAACGGTAAATATAGAAAATAAATAGGAAAGTTTTATTTGCATCATGACCTTGTTGTTCATGTTGGTCGAGGGGCTGCCAGGGTCAACCGTTAAGAGTGAAGTTTAGAAGGTTGAGGCTGAATCCAGACAAGAGGCTATTGCCCAATTATTAAGTTACTGAAGATTTATGAGCCCCGGTAAATTCCATTGCCTCAGTTCCGTCTTAACGAATAAAGAAGTTGGCCAAACACGTTTAATGCAATAAACACCCTTTTGAAGTCTCCTATCTTTCAATTTTCCTAAAAAATAGAACCGGATAAAAATTAAACTTACGATGATCCAAAGAAAACAACACAAGAGAGTGCTTTTGGCCTGCATCCTTTGCTTTTTTGCCATTGGCCATGTCCATACCCCAGGACTGGATGCCCAAACGCACGATGAGGGGGAAAAAATATCAGAGCAATCCGATGCTATTGACCTTGATCAACTAAAGTCCAACCTGTTCAGCGGGGAGATCACCAGTGAGGAGGAATTTAAAGCGACTCTGACACTGGCCACCCAGGCGGGTTTACCTGAGCAAATCCTGATGGAGGCAAAAATTACCCGGTATTGGACCAAGGGACAGTTTCAACAACTGATGGCCATTCTTCCTCAAATTGAAAAAGACATGGAAAATTGGGATTATTCCCTGAGTGAAATTTTTACCGGAAAAAACGAATTAAAAGGCTACTATCACCTTTTTCGGGCTTATGAGGCAAAGGTCTCCGACGCTTCTCAATCTTTCGCCGAAAATGCCAAGGAAAGTTTCTGGAATTATCCCGAATTGGGCGAGATTCTCTCCGCCTGGATCAAGGAGGTGCGTGAGAAGGAAAAAATGGCCAACCTTGTTATGCCCATGGATACCGTCCTGACCACCTCCCAAGGAAAGCAAACCACTTTAAGCGAATTGGTGACTGACAAAAAGGGTCTCCTTCTAGATTTTTGGGCCACTTGGTGTGCTCCCTGCATCGCCCTCATGCCGGAATTGATCCACAAGGCGGAAACATTGAAGTCGCAGGGAATCGTGGTAGCAGGAATGAATACTGAAACGGAAGATAAGGCGGAATCTTTCCGCAAAGCCAGAGACATCAACTTTGACTGGCTGGTTGAGCCGGAGGGATCTCCCTTTCAGCAGCTCCTGCAAATTGATTCCATTCCCCGAATGGTCCTGGTCTCTCCTCAAGGCAAGGTGCTTTATAACGGCCACCCGATGGACCCGGCTTTGATCGAAGCCCTCAATAAGCTGGAGGTAACTCTCTAATCTAAATTAAGAAAGAGGCGAACCAGCAAGCCAAGGTTCATAGAAAGGAAAGCTTAACGCTCCTCCTCGGTGGCTTTATTCTCTTCTTCAATCGGGGCCACCGAACTTTTCAAATTTTCTTCGTCAGCAAATTCCGCATCATTGGAACCTCCGATAGTGGAAAGCGGCTCGGATTCACTCAAAGAATAAAGCGGGGGCGGGGCTGACGGTGGAGGAGGCGGAGGCATCTCTTCCGGCGCTCCAAATGTTTCTCGAAAATACCAGCGCCTTTCTTCATGAGTCATTGTCCTCAGTTTTTCCCGCTCGGCCCGGCGATCCTCCTCCGACATATTTAGCCAGTGATTGCGCATTTTGGTCCTGCGCTCTTCCGAAACAGCGCTCCACCGATCATGCATTTTTTTCCGCTCGACATGAGGCATCCGTTTGAATTTCCCGATTTGCTGTTTAATGCGTTCCTTCTCTTCAGGAGACATTTTTTGAATCAGCTCAATGGAATTTCGTACTTCACTTAGGCGTTCCGGAGGCAAGCTCAAAAACCTTTCCACTAGTATCATTTCCTGCAACCCCTTCCGCTCTTCCCGTGAAAGTCCAGCAAATTTCCTGGTGGGATCTTCCTGGTCAATATCTTCCTTGGAGATCGAACCCGAAGGCAGCCCTAAAAACTCTTCTTTCGGCTGCCCATTTAGTACCGGGCCGGAAAAAACTGCAAATCCCGCAACAGCTACCAGAAACCGCAGGTTCAATCCGGGCAATGGCCAACTTGGAATCATGGCAGGCATACTTCTTGAAATTTCAAGTTAAAAAAGGACGTTTTCGTTGTAGGACAAAGTATCTAGAGCAGCATAAGCCCCCTCATCGAGAAATAATTCGGCATCGCTGAGCCCATCGGCAAGAACTAAAATATCTTCGATTTCAGCCAATACAAATAGGTCGTTATCCTCAAATTCCTCGGATGGGATTATTTTCGCCGTATTCTTGGGAATTACCGGCTCCTGCCAAAAAGAGGTCATAAATAGCCCCACCACCAGCATTGCTGCAGCGGCTCCAATCCACCAAAAAACCTGAGGAAAGATTACAGGGCTGCGACGCTTCCTTTGCTCCGCCCGAATCAAAGCCAACGTTTTCTCTGTAAAATCCAGCGAAGTTTCTATCTGCTGGCATTGCAGAAGCGTGTCCAGCGAGTCATCAATCGCCGTTTCCCGGATACGCGCCAACACACCGGCTTCAAAACCAGGGGATGCGGCGACCGGACGGGAGGCGAGCAACTCGTCCAGTTTTTGATCGTCTGAAGGGGTTTCGTTTGAAGGCTTCATTTTACAAAAGTCCGCTAAGGACTGATTTTAAGTGTTTGCGAGCGCGAAAAATCCAGGTTTTAACTGCAGATTCGGTCGATTCCATGGCTTCGGCAATCTCCTTGTAGGAAAGCTCCTGTTGTTTAAGCAGCAGTATGGCGGTCCGTTGGTTTTCGGGCAAGCCCTCTAGGGCCTGGTTGAACGCCTCCTCGATTTCCATCACTTGGAAATCGCTGCTGGTGGATTCCTTCATAGCTAATGTAGCGGGATCGACCGATTCGAGGGGTTTGCGTTGCCGCCGCCGATACTCGTTGATGAGAAGGCGACGGGCGATGTGGAACATAAAAGTGGAAAACTTGGCCGTTGCTTCGTATTTGGGAGCCGCCCGGTAAAGACGTATATAGACCATTTGGGCCAGATCCTCGGATTGCTCCAGTGATTGCAGGGAGCGATAGAAAAAATTCACCAGCGGGTTTTTCCAGCGGTCGATCAATTCGGCCAAGGCCGCATCTTCACCAATCCCGACACGCTTCATGAGAGATTCGTCTGTTTCTCGGTACGGTGTCGTGGGTGGCTCGGCGGCGCCAGTGGTGATTTTGGGCATGGCGCGGATTTTAAGACCGGATTCCTGCGCCTGCCAAGCCGGTAGTTGGATAACTTCGGCATTCACGAACCATTAATCGCTGCCTCCGTAAAAAAGTTTCACTGAAAGATGATTTTTTATCCGGGAAGAGTGTCGTGTCCTGTTAAAGACTTTTCACCGGCGAGAGCGCCATTGAGGGGAAGCGGCCAGACCCGTCCGATAATTTCCAGACTGCTGGGAATATGCAAATAAACATGGCATTCGAGAACTTCGAGTGTGGACAAGTTGTGAATTCCCATGCAACAAAATATAATAACTTTTTGTTGCAACGAACCCCCGGAAAAAGAACCTTAACCCTTGGCAGAGAGCTGTTTCTTCTCCCTTGTGGAATTAGTATTCCAAAAAAAATTAAAAAAATTTTTTTAAAACAGTTGACGCTATATATTGTGTTTTCATAACCTTAATACCCCAATATATGGTGATAAATTTTAAAATAGCTCTTTCCTCTTTTTCCAATGATTTCCTGCCGCAGCGCTCCCGTCGGGCAAATCTATGCGAGGAATGGCGCTGTTCTCAAACATCATCATAAACCGGTGCCGGATACCGTATTTTGAATCATCATCCTGAAATTTACGTCATGCAAACTACTTTTACGATTGGAAACAAGTCCTTCATCCTCGACCAGCAAAAGGCTGAAGCGGCATTTGCGGCCAAAAAAGTCATTAATGGCCGGGAAACCATGTTTTTTAACATCCTGCCCCTCAAATACCAATGGGCATACGAACTTTATCGCGACATGAAGGCCAATCACTGGGAGCCGGAAGACATACCGATGCAAAAGGATTGCGAGCAGTGGCGATCCAAAGAAGTTTCCGACATCGAGCGGTGGATCATCAAAATGGGCATTGGTTATTTTTCAGGAGCGGAGGGAATTGTCGGCGACAATATTATCCACGTGGTCCGTGAATTGGTCACGGCGCCGGAACTGAAACTCGTTCTCGGTCGCCACGCCCACGAGGAAAACATCCATGCAGACAGCCTGGTTTACATGGTCAGCTCCCTCGGCATCAATCCCCACGAATGCGAATCCATCCTCGAAGGCATAGAAACCGTCCAGAAAAAGACCGCTTTCGTCTCACGGAACTCCCGCTCCATGCGGAGGGATCTCGACCTTACCCAAACGGCCAACAAGCAGGAATTTGCCAAAAACATTTTTATCTTCGGCCAATGCATGGAGGGCACCCAGTTTTACGGACTCTTTGGAATGGTCCTTTCCCTCTACCGCCAGAACAAATTTCCAGGCATCGGGCAGATGTTCCGCTATACTTTGCGGGACGAATCCAACCACATCGAGTTGTTGCGCAACCTCCTGATGGACCTGGTGGAAGAGAATCCGGATGTTTGGACTCAACAATTCCGCGAGGAACTGACTGCCCTCATGGTGGAAGCAGTCAATATGGAAAAGGAATTCATACGCGATTGCCTGCCAATCAATGCGGTCGGCTTGAGCGCCGAGGAATTTACCCTTTACATCGACTATATCGCCGATCGCCGGCTCGAGGGCGTCGGCCTGAAGCCCCTCAACCCGGGCATTAAAAATCCATTTCCCTGGCTGGCCGAGATGATGGACATTAAAAAAGAGCAAAACTTCTTTGAAGGCCGTGTCACCGAATACCAGAAAGCCTCCGCCCTGGATTCGGTCCATGACGATGAATTGTAATCCAATCCGACCCCACTTTCTCCCTTTTTCAACATTCCATTCGCCGCCCGCTAACAAACAAACCCAAAAATAAAATGATCCGCCAAATTTCCCTCCAGGAAGACCTCGAACTGAAACGTCTGACCACCACTCCTAAAAACGAGAAACCGCGTTTTTGCTGGCGCGATGTGCTATTGAACGAAGGCCTCGTGCAGCCGGACATCATGGTCGAAGTGGGAGGCGTTGAAAGAGCCTTCGATCTGGCCGAAGTGGCCGACACCATCGGCCATGCCTTGACCGACCTGATGCTCTCGCGCCAACAGGATAATATTTTTACCGAGCAAAACCAGGCCTTCGTAGCCTCCGTGGCACGGGAAGTAGGTCGGCTCCTGACTCAGCAATCGGGGGACGATCTCCCCGGCAAATTGACCGACGGCGAGATATATTTACTCATTGAGAAAGCTCTTGTTACACTGAAAGCCCACGATGTGGCCAAAAGTCTCGTCTTTCGCCGGTCCCAGGCCACCGAAGGTACAAATACTAACTTTCCAACCACACTGCACTCCGTCCGGCTTATTCGCCGCAACGGCCAGGTGGTCCCCTGGTCGGTCGATAAAATTGAGATCGCCGTGCGCAAGGCCTTCCTCTCCAACCAAATGGACTCCGAACCGGCCATCGGGGTAGCCCATGCCGCCAGCGAACGGGTGCGGAACCTCGGACAGGCATTTATCCATATCGAGGACCTGCAGGATTTCGTACAGGAAGAACTCATGCGCCAGGGTCACTTCAAAGTGGCGGAGGCATACATCCTCTACCGCGCTCATCGCGCCCGTTCGCGCGAAATCGAAAAGGTGGAGGAAGTTTCTGACGAAAAACACCAGGATTCCATGATCGTGGTCAAAAGGTCCGATGGAGAGTCCTTTTTTTGGGACGGACGTGAACTGCAAAAACGAATCGAGTTCGGGATAATCGGACTCAACCTCTGCCTGGACAAAGATGAAATTGAAACCGAGTTACGCCGTTCCCTCTACTCGGAAATGGACGAGGAAGACCTTAAGAAAACCATCATTCTCAATGCCAAAACCCTGATCGAAAAGGATGCCGATTTTGCCAAATTCGCTGGGCGCATTCTGCTCACCTACATCTATGAGGAAGTCCTCGCCTGGGATATCCTCAATGACGGCATGGAAGCTCTCAAAGAATGCCACCGTCTGCGCTTTCAAGGTTACATCGAAGAAGCCGTCCGCATTGAAAGGCTCGATAAACGGATGCTGGCCTGCGATCTGGACAAACTTGCCGACGCCATTGACCCATCGGCCGATCTCGATTTCGATTACCTGGGCATCCAGACCCTCTACGACCGCTACCTTATCGTCGACAAAACCGGCAGCAAGCCCCGCCGCCTGGAAACGCCGCAATTGTTCTGGATGCGGGTCGCCATGGGCCTCTTTCTGGAAGAAAAGGAAAAGGGCGAGGAATGGGCCATCAAACTTTACAATCTCTACAAAAGCCGACGCTTCTGCTCCTCCACCCCCACCCTCTTCAACAGCGGTACTCGTCACTCGCAGCTCTCCTCCTGCTACCTTTACAAAGTCGAAGACAATATCGAGTCGATCATGATACGGGGAATCGCCGAAAACGCTTTCCTCTCAAAATGGGCCGGGGGTCTGGGCGGAAGCTGGACCTCCGTCCGCGGCACCGGCAGCTACATCAAAGGCACCAACGGAGAAAGCCAGGGCGTTATCCCCTTCCTCAAGCTGCACAACGACCAATTGGTGGCCGTTAACCAGGGCGGCAAACGACGCGGTTCCGGCTGTGCCTACCTGGAGAGCTGGCACAACGACATTTTCGACTTTCTCGATCTGCGCAAAAACACCGGGGACGACCGTCGGCGCACCCATGACATGAATACCGCCAACTGGATTCCCGACCTCTTCATGAAACGCATGGAGAACCGGGAGCAATGGACCCTCTTCCGCTCTTGTGAAGTCGCTGACCTGCATGAACTCTATGGTAAGGCATTTGAGCAGCGCTATATGGAATACGAAGCCAAGGCCGAAGTAGGCGAGATTTTCGGTCAAAAGGTACCGGCCATTGAATTATGGAAGCGCATGCTCACCCTTCTTTTCGAAACCGGGCATCCCTGGATCACTTTCAAAGACCCTTGCAATATCCGCAATCCCCAGGACCACACCGGAGTCATTCACAGTTCCAACCTTTGCACAGAAATTACCCTCAATACCAACGAACAGGAAACAGCCGTCTGCAATCTCGGCTCCATTGTGCTGGATAACCACTTGGATGAGAACGGCCATTTGGACTTGATGAAGCTCCGTGAAACCGTGCGCATCGCGGTGCGGGCCCTGGATAATGTCATAGACATAAACTTCTACCCCACGGAGGCCGCCAAAACCTCCAACAGCCGACATCGGCCCATCGGCCTCGGCGTCATGGGCCTGCAAAACGCACTATACAAAAAAGGGATCCCCTTCGCCTCCGATGAAGCCATCGAATTTAATGACGAATTCATGGAAGCGATTGCTTACTATGCCTACGAGGCCTCCAGCGATCTGGCCCGCGAGCACGGAGCCTACAGCACCTACAAAGGCTCCAAATGGAGCCGCGGGATCCTCCCTCAGGACAGCCTTGACCTGCTTGAAGAAAATCGCGGCCTGAAGATTGATGTTCCGCGCGGGGGTAAACTGGACTGGACGCCACTGCGCAAAAAGATCGCCCAGCAGGGCATGCGTAACAGTAACGTCCTCGCCATAGCCCCCACTGCCACCATTTCCAACATCATGGGCAGCACCCCATGCATCGAACCGTCCTACAAAAACCTCTTTGTCAAAAGTAACCTTTCCGGAGAATTCATCGTTCTCAACGCTCCCCTGGTGCGGGAACTCAAGGCCTTGAACCTATGGAGTCAGGAAATGCTCGATATGCTCAAATATTTCGATGGCGAATTGACCAGCATTGATGGAATTCCGGATGAGGTGAAACAAAAATACCTCACCTCCTTCGATATACCTTTCAAATTCCTGATCGAGGCAGCCGGGCGTCGGCAGAAGTGGATCGATCAATCGCAATCGGTAAATCTATTCCTCGGTAAGCCCGACCTGAAAGGCCTTTCGCACATGTACCGCGCTGCCTGGCACAAGGGTCTCAAAACCACCTACTACCTGCGTACCCTCGGCGCTTCCAATATCGAAAAAGCCACCATCAGTGTGAAAAAAGAGATCCGCGGCGGCATGGCGGTGACAGAAGAATCCGCCCTCACCGCATCCGTAGAGGGGGAAGATTTAAACCCCCGGTCCTGCAGTCTGGAAGCCCTCATGAACGGAGAAGAATGTGAAGCCTGCCAATAAAAACAACGGGGCCAATTATTTTCAAACCGCCGCGGGACGTAATAGCTTTCCTTGGTTATATGCTCCCTACAAACTAGTCCAGTGAGTGACTGGAACTCGTCGGGGCTCCGATAGAAATCGGGCCCCGCCTTTTTTTTGGTTTGGCTTTGAAAGTTTCCCCCTGACTACCTACCTTACTTCATGCCATGAGAATTGAATCGGAAATTAAACTGGATTTTAAAGACGTTCTTATCCGCCCCAAACGATCCACCCTGACCAGCCGAAAGGAAGTTAATTTAAAGCGAACCTATACCTTTAAACACAGCAGGCGCACTTTCGACGGCATCCCCGTCATCGCCTCCAATATGGATTCGGTTGGCACACTGGCCATGGCTCAATCCCTTACTCCCTTCAAGGCTCTGGTCGCCCTCCATAAATTTTACAAAGTGGAAGAATTGGTGGAATTTTTCACTAACCACCCGAAATGTCTGCCTCATGCGCTCATCAGTACAGGAATTACCGATGACGACTACTCAAAGCTGAAAGATGCCCTCAAACGGGAAGAACTTCACGATATCATGGGTATCTGTATAGATGCCGCCAACGGCTATACGGAAGCCTTTGTCGAGTTTGTCCGCAAAGCGCGCGAGACATTTCCTCAAATGACCATCATTGCCGGCAACGTGGTCACAGGGGAAATGGTGGAAGAACTCCTCCTCAGCGGGGCCGATATCGTTAAAGCCGGCATCGGCCCGGGATCGGTTTGCACAACCCGGATAATGACTGGCGTCGGCTACCCACAGCTATCCGCCATCATCGAATGCGCTGATGCCGCCCACGGCCTCAGCGGGCATCTCATCGGCGATGGGGGATGCACTATCCCCGGAGACCTGGCCAAAGCCTTTGGCGGAGGCGCCGATTTTGTCATGCTCGGCGGAATGCTGGCCGGTCATGAGCAATGCGAAGGAAAAATCGTCGAACAAAGCGGTCAAAAACGTATGGTTTTCTATGGCATGTCCAGTGACACGGCGATGAAAAAATATGCCGGTGAAGTAGCCGACTATCGGGCCAGCGAAGGCAGAACCGTCAGTGTTCCCTTCCGAGGAAATGTGGCTGATACTTTTAAGGAAATTCTCGGTGGTCTGCGGTCCAGTTGCACTTATGTCGGAGCCCGCAGCCTCAAGGAACTTCCCAAACGAACCACCTTCATTCGAGTTACCCAGCAACTGAATGAGGTATTTGTGAATTCCTGATCCGTTCACACATCCAACGAACAAAAATTAGCAATCAATGAAAATTATTTTTTACGAGGCATTTGCCGAAGAGACGGAAAGACTCGGCTACTACCTCCAACCCCACTCCGGGATTGAAGCCGAGTTTACTCAGAAAACGATACAGGAATACAGTCCCGAAAATGAGGCTCCACCTGCTTTTATCATCAGTGTCCGAACCCAATCGAATATTCCCGTCTCCTGGAGCCAAAACCTGGAGGGAATCCTTACCCGCAGCACCGGTTACGATCACATCAAAGCCTACTGGAGGACTTCTGGCAGGAACGTGCCATCCGCCTATCTGCCCCTTTATTGCAACCGCGCGGTGGCCGAGCAATCAATGCTTCTATGGATGGCTTTGCTCAGAAAACTTCCCCAGCAAAAAAAACAATTCAATACCTTTGACCGAAACGGCCTGACCGGATTTGAAGCTTTTGGAAAGACACTGGTTGTGGTCGGGATCGGTAATATCGGCCGCGAAGTAGTCCGCATCGGCGAAGGCTTGGGAATGAAGGTTTACGGAGTGGACATTGTAAGGAAACACCCGGATGTAGCCTACCTGCCCATCGAAGAAGCATTGCCGAAAGCCGACATTATCGTCTGCTGTATGAATTTAACCCTCGAAAATCGTGGCTATTTTTCCCGTCAACGTTTTGCCGATGTGTCTCCGGAAGCTATTTTCATAAATGCCTCCCGAGGAGAAATGTCGCCTTCCCATGTGCTCCTCGAATTACTGGAAGAAGGCCGATTAAGAGGTGTCGGACTGGATGTTTACAACGAAGAAAACACACTCGCAGTTGCCCTGAGGCAGGGAACGGATCCTCCCGGTGAAGAAGCCCAGGCTACCCTAGCCCTATCCCGGCGGTCCGATGTTATCTGCACCCCCCACAATGCGTTCAACACCAGAGAAGGCCTGGAAAGAAAATCCGGCCAAAGTATTGAGCAGTTAGTCCACTTTCAAAAACACGGTGTCTTTAAGTGGCCCGTACCCTGATTTTTCTACCAGAATTTTTTCCCTTGCACAAACGCGCAAGTTTCGCTTGACCCCTCCGCCTAATGCGCTCATTCCTCTACCCCTTTCCCCAATAACATCATCGGGCTGTGGCGCAGTCTGGAAGCGCACTTGCATGGGGTGCAAGGGGTCGCAGGTTCGAATCCTGTCAGCCCGACCAATTTAAGTTGTTGGTATTCAAGTAAATAAAAATTATTTTTCTAGCGCTTGGGATATTTATAAATCGCTAAAAGTGACTAAAATAGGCTAAATTTAACAAATTATGTCCCTTTTTTGTCTCCTATATTCAAATACATCATGATCTCAAATTACCGAAAGACTGAATTTTGTCGTAGAATCTGCTCCGAGGTGTGCTAAATAGGTAATTCCGAGCGTCTTCGCAGGCCCGCGCAGCTCCTTAGGTAAGCGTTCCAACCTGTTTCCCGTTATACCATAAGTAGTCAGCACAAAAAATGTAAGGCTATGAAAGAATTTTCGATGTCTTGGGTTATTTATTGAGGGCTCGATCCAGTCCGGGAGTGAAGTTAAGAAATAGCCAATACCTACATCCTGAATTAACTCCCACAAACTAAAGGATGCTTCTGGATCCTTGGCCAAACGAGACGTCTGCTTCGCTACATTGTAAACGACCGCGACAGAGACACCAATTATTTTATTTTCTTTTGCCTTCATCAGGTTTCAATTGCTACCAAAATAAATGTTTATGTCAAGATAAATGAGATCGAGTCTCAATAATCTGGCAATCGAACTTTAATATGCTTTAAGAAAGATAGGGACTTAATGGTATAGGATGCATAATCCTTAGGTCGAGGGCTCGAATCCTTCAGGGCTCCCCAATGATAGCCAATGTCTTATGAAATATTTCGTTAGGCCCACTAAGTCGCCTTGGCATTGCAAATCATTGATAAATTACGGCGAGTTGAATATTCTGAATTGGATTTCAAACAAAAGGGCATACTGACGCCAGCCCACAAGACCAAGAAAGGGCGCCGCCATTGGATCGAGGGTTTGCCTGATAATTTATGGAAATGGCTTCGTATAATTCCTCAGAAAGACTTTAAGATGAAACGGAACCAGATGCTGGTACGAAGATCCGAAGCATTCAAAAGGGCTGGATTACTTATTTGGAGGACCGAAGCAAAAGAACTTGGGGTGAAACCCAAGGCTCCCCCCCACAATTGCTTGAGGCATTCATTCGTGAGCTACCATGTGGCATTTATACCGTGACCCGGGAAAAACCGCATTACTGGTCTCTCATAAGGACCAGAGGGTCTTATACGAGCATTACCTTGGTGTGGCTACCAAAGCGGATGCTGAGCGGTATTTTGGAATTGTGCCTTGAATCGAAGTAGAAGAAGTCATAAAGAGAGTAGGCAACAGTAGTTAGATTCTCAGAAAATCTAGAACAGGTAATCTACTTGAAAAAGTTAATCATAACGGATCCTTACCGTAAGAAGCTCGGGAAGATTCATGAAAAAAAGAATCTTGAACGCAAAATTAAAGCGAAGAAGCGTCGGAAAATTGGTTCCAAATCCACAGGAGGGAACTCAACAAGTGAGATTATAGATTATTTTCTGAATAACTCGAAGGGCAAAGATCGCAGCAAATATGTTGATGGGAAATGGCGAATAACGATTCCAGAGTATTTTTCATTTATCACAAACCCAAATAAGGCAATAGACGTTCTTTATTCTGTGTGTGTTGTAGCGCGAAAAAAAGGATTCATGAAAATCTGGTTTGATCACAGGAAGTGTAAAGTGTTGGACCTCGGTGCCAGTACGGTACTCGATATATTGGTTTTAGAACTTACAAGGGAACGGCCTTCTATGAAGAAGTGGCTTATGGGAGGTTACTTCTCTGAAGACGAAAAGGTTAATAATTTGTTGAAGTGCACTGGTTTGCTTGAACATCTGGCAATTCCGGAACACAAACCACCCTTATCATTGAGGGAAAAATTTATAAAGCTTGACCTCATTGAAGGTTACAAATCAACACAACTTAAAGAAAAAGACAGCCAAGCACAGGAGACCGCTTCGGAAAGGTTTGCGAAATATTTTTCAGAATGCTTTAAAAAAACAGGATACATTCTCGCAGATGAGGGCCAGAGCAAACTTATGGAAATGATAGCCGAAGTCATTGACAACGCTGAACGCCATAGTGGTTTCAATCAATGGTTTGCGATGGCATATATGGACCAAAGTTCCGATTTAGAAGATATCGGAGAATGCCAATTGACCATATTTAGTTTCGGAAGGTCAATATATCAGTCCTTCAAAGAGGGAGACACGCTTCAAGAAACTTTAGATGATATGAAATCTTTGGCAACTCGCCATCGAAAACGTGAATTTTTCAGTCCACAGCAGAAATACTCTGAGGAAGACCTCTGGACAATGTATTCCCTTCAGGATGGGGTCAGTAGTACAAATTCTCCAGGAAAAGGTACAGGTACGATTAAAATGATTGATGCTTTTCAGAAATTGGGCGATAGCGTATTCGAATATAAGAATCCTGAAATGGTTCTGGTATCAGGAAGTAGCCGTATTTTCTTTGATAAAACTTATCAATTACAGGAAGTAACAATCAAAAGAGATCAGCGGCAAATTATTGCTTTTAATGACGTAAATTCCTTGGAAGAACGACCAAATCCAAAACACGTGCATTCTATTGACAATTATTTTCCAGGGACTTTATTGAATATGAAATTTTTTATGGACAAGAAGTATCTTAAGGGGTATAAAGGAGCTGAGGAACAATGAAAACGATAGATTTAGGAAATTATCGAGCAAAGGGGGGTCGGATCATTTCAGGTCGCGAAAAGGGCGAATTATTGCGTAAAGAAGTAGATCTCGACTCTTCAGATATCACCGATGAAAAAGTCCAAGTTATTGTACCAGATGATCTTTTAATCATCACAAGTTCCTTTTTCCTTGGATTATTTGGAAAAAGTGTCCAAAAGCTAAAAAGATCCAAATTTGAGGAGAATTATCAATTTTCTTCGCCGGATCGTATTCTAGGAAATATCGAAGAAGCCAAAACACGCGCTTTGCTTGAATCAAATGTTCTAGCCCAGTGTTAAAGATAATACGGGTAGGCTTTTTTCTCATTCTAGCGGCCATATATCAGGCCGAACAGCCTTCCCTTCTGGCAGATGGAAGCCCAAATTCGGCCACTGAATCTGCTCATAAAGCAACAAAACCCAATCTGAAAGACAATGAATTGTTGGAGGAGGGGAAATCAATTATTGTTGTAAAACAGGAAGATACAATTGGGAAATTGTTCACTGCCTTTAATTTACTGATACTGCTCATCAATTTGGGCTTGGTTATCTATTTCTATAAAGTATCTAGATCTGACCGAAAGTCTGATATAGCAGAGCAAGAATCTATTCGTGATGCCGATATAAAGCGGCAGGTCGATTCATTTTGGTATCAAAAGGTCATTTTGGATCGAGGCCTTCCGCTCTTAGATCAATTTTTTGACTTTTGCGAAGAAGAATTATCTGAATTTGAGAACGAAATAAAATCCGATGGTGGGGCTGGTAAGACTTTGGAGGAAATCTCAAAGTACAAAGATCAAAAAACTCTACTTATTTCGGAGCATCTACGTGAACTGAGACGGTCCTTTTTACATATACTTATTATTATCGATAGAGAATCCGCATTGAAAATTGGGGAGTTAATTAATGAACTAGAGGATTGGACGGCAGAATGTTTTCTTCAAATCCTTGGGAAGCCGGATATAGACCGTATCAAAGAATACCTTAGTAAATCTAAGATTCAGATTCTTAATATTTTATACCACTATCACCATCAAAAGTCGCAACCGAAATAGTTGGTTCGAGGTGATCTCGCAATGCCAATGGCGGGGACCGGCTTCTATAGACCCCATACCAGTCTAATTTGTGGCTTGGGAAAATCCCTTGCATGGTCGCGGCATCGATGTTTTCCTTGATTCTCTCCCTCAAGTCTTCCCATGGCCCAGGAATCCGACAGCAACCTCAAGATCAATTGGAAAACAGCAGCCTATTGGATCGTTGCTCTGATCACTATTGGTTTTGTCGCCAACTGGATTTGGCAACACCGGCACTTGGATCCTGACTGGACCATCATCACCGGTATTGCCGCCGTTATTACCGGACTTGCGGCCGCTGGAGCATTTATTTTTACGGCGATAACTACTATATACAATTACCGTCTTAGGCAAAGGGACGAGAAAAGACATAAAAAGGAGCGATCAGAAGACCTCGAGTCTCAAAAATTCATCCGGGCTTGGGAAATCGTGTCCTCCGACAAATACAATGGAGCAGTTCTCAAACGCAATCTTGAGTACTTGCACAACGAGAAAGGTGAAGAACTAAATGGTCTCAAGCTTAGTGGAAAATATTTAATGAGCCTTGAGCTTCCAGGGGCGGAACTTGTTGGAGTTGATTTTAGTAAAAGCATACTTGGTGACGCTAAGTTATGTGAGGCTAATCTAAGGGATGCTTTTCTAAAGGACGCGCACTTGGAGCGGGCAAACTTGGAGAATGCGAATTTGTCGTGGGCGTACCTGGATGCGGTGCACCTGGAGTGGGCGAACCTGAGTGAAGCGGACCTGGATGGGGCACATTTGGAGGGGGCGGTCTTATTTAATACTCATCTAAGGAAGGCACAACTGACGGAGGCGAACCTGGAAAAGGCAGACCTAATGGAGGCGAACCTAGAACGGGCGAACCTGAGGGGGGCACATTTGGAGGGGGCGCACCTGGTGTTGAACGACCCCCTGAAGGGGAACGTGGAGGGAGTGTTCCTGATGCGGACTTTCCAACTAATCACCAAAAACCTCACCCAAGAACAGATCGACGAAGCAATCGGCGATAGAAATACCAAACTACCGCCTCATCTCAAAATGCCGTCTCACTGGCTTGAAGAAACGGAAAACTAAACCTGAACAACCGTAGCCTGGTTGCTTTGAAAAATGCTTCTGTCTTGCCATGCTTGGTTTGGGTGCGTAAGGATGGCTGGGAACCGATAAAATATGCCACCAAATCCGAGAAAGGAATGATATGAAAAAGAAACCGACTCTGATAGCCCTGACGATCATTGGGATACTTACCCTGTCTGCGACCCTCTTATTTGCCCATGGAGGTGGTCTGGATGCAAATGGAGGCCAACCATGACCGAAAGAATGGCGGGTACCACTACCACCGCAAGGCAAGCGTGCCAAAGAGCTATTCCAACAAACCCACGCAATCCACTGTTTCGGTAACGACACCTGCATTTGTTGACTCGGCCACAGACCGGGAGCGGATGGATGCACTGGTCAGTCTGTTGATTAAAAAGGGTGTGATTACCCAGGCCGAGTTGAATCGAGAATTAAAAAAGTAAATCGGAAACGTAATAATGAAGAGTATGAAAACCGCTATTTTGTGCATTTTGTTGATGCCCTCGTTGCTATCGGCGATTTCCCTTATTGATTCAAAATTAATTGAAATTTCCAAGATCGAGAACAAGGAAAAACGTCTTTCGGCTTATGACAATTTGGCTGAGCAGGCCAAAGATAATGCCCGCTTGGAAGCTGAGAAACTGAAAAAATTTGGAAAATTCGAAAAATTCAAAGCCGCATTTGAGACTCACCGGCAAAACCAGAAAGAATACATTGGATTTATGCTATTCACTCGGACTAGGGATATGGGAGACGGAATTGTTGCAGTTACAGTTTCTTCCGATTTTCTAAAACTGCCTTATGATATGCAAAAAGCGTTTTTGAAGGAAGTATTTGACCTATGGGATAAAGCTGATGGATCAGGGCTTCCAATTGCAGTTTATGCCTATGATTCAACTGGAAAATTGCAGATGAAGAAGGCGAGAGGTCTTTAGTAATGGAAATCATCATCTCGCTAATCGGCTTCATTCTGTTTTTGTGCATCTTCGGGGTTCTCTACTCTGCTCAGAAATGGGCTCATATGAGTTACACCGAACTGGTGAAGATCAGGAAAATACTCAAAAAAGGCGGTGTTGCTGCCCCCGGATCGATTGTGGAATCTGATTCAGGCGCTCTACAAGTCGAGGAAAGTAAAAAATCTATTGCGCCGAAAATCAGTCCAGAGGAGCGGGAGAAGAATAAAAAAGCGGCGAATAAGGAATTAATCGTAATTGCCATTATTTTTGGAGTAATTGCGCTGTACTTCCTTTTAGGTGGACTCGCTTAATATTTGATCTGTGAATAAGTTTTTATCTGTCGGGGGATCAGGAATTTAGGTGTGATATTTCGTTCATGTGAACGGTCGTTCACTAAATTTCTGTTGACGGGATGATTCTTTTGGGATTTATTGCGGTTCAACGATGTGGAGCCAATCGCCCCCGAAACCGTCCTGGGGGATGACGCGACTCATGGTGGCCGGTGTGGTGACATGCTGGCCCTTGCAGGCTCGGTCCTCTGAGTATACAATAGGGTTGAGTGCTGGCCCCGGCGCACGGGCCTTTGCGCTAAAGAAAGGCTAGGTGGGCTGTGTTTTTACCATAAATGTGGAGGAAACACCATGTCACAGTCAAAAAATACCGACAAGGTGAGAGTCGAGGAGCATTACCAACTCGACGCAAAAGTCGTGAACAAAGCGCGGAGGTATTGCCGCTGCAATAGATTAACGCTGGGAGCGTTGATTGAAAAGTTGCTCTGGCTCAGGATTGACCGAAAGGCCTATCTGAAAGAGCAGAAACGCAATCGGAAAGAAGAGGAAGCCCCGGCTTCATTCACAGTATCCATCGAGTTGCCCGAGATCATTGCCATGGCCGCAGAGCAGGCGTGTCAGGACAAAGGCGAAACACTGGATGAACTGGCTATCCGGTTGCTGAAGGATGATCTCAATCGGCGAACCTTGGCCAAGCACGGGATGGGAGGTCGCAGCCATGACCGGGTATGAACGTCAGATGTGCCAGCTGAGGGCTATCAGACCCCCGGCATCGACCCAGACCATTGCTCACCAGATCGAGAGAATGGCTGGTGTGGGAATGGGGTTATTCGATCCCAAAGGAATGGCCCGAATATTCAGGCAGGAACAGCAAACGCGGCTCAGTGCGGGTCGGGTTGAATCAACGTGACGGTTGTGTTTGCAACCTACAAATGCCCCCGATTTGTCAGGAAAATTACCCCATTAAGCTTTGAGTTGCCGTCGGGAGAAAGCAACAGATTGTTTAAATACGATGAAGTTACCCAGACAGGGTAGGCCAGTCCGTCAATTTTCATTTCTTTGTCAGGACAAAGGATGACAGGTATTTTGATATTTTCTATGACTCGAAAGAAATGACCTGGCGACTGGTAGTTGAGATTGAAGACGCTCTGACGTTTCCTTGATACCGCATTCAACCAGAGAATTCCATATTGCCGTTTCAACCTTCCTTTCCGTTGTAGATTTCGACAGCTTTATTGCTGCCATTGCCCTCCACATATTCGGAAAAAAGAGGACTATTCCACCTGCCCAAATAGTTCAAAAGGGACGGAAAATATGATTATTCAGAAAAAATAACTGGATTTCTTGAAAAAAACTCACTATGGTTTACTTAATATTAGCTTGGCCCTGAACTTTTTACATTATTTTTACATTATTTTTACATTTTTCCCCTTAGAGGATAGGTATCTTCAGCATGGTCGATAGATGGCGAAAATTAGGTATTTCCCTCTAAAACAACGAGTTATGCAGATTCGAAAATCTTTGTAGAATAAGTTTTTGCTAAAGAAAGTTTAAAAAAATAGTTTACAAAGCACTTACAAGAAATCAACATATAGTAGGGAAAATTCAAGTAAAATCCAGATCGGCATGAATCATTCTATTTAAATTTGAAAATTCCTGCAACACCCAAAACTGTATTAAACAAATAATACCAAATATTATGAAAAAACTCCTAACCACTCTGTGGATTCTCTTTCTCTTGCCTTCTCATTGCTTTCTACAGTCAATATTTTCTGAGTAACAAGAATCGGAGCAATCATAGTGGTTCCCGTGATGTTCAAATTTTTTGATAAAAAGGAGAATCCGAGAACACCTTCTTATATTTTAGAGTGAAATGGAATTTTAACCGAATAGAATAATGAAATCAAATCTTTTCAAAAAATTTGACCTAGAGCACGTACAAAACAAAGATTTTGTTTCAGACTTAAAGCGGTTGATTACACTTTCTGATAAGAGTCTTTCTGAATGTATTAATGCACTTTCCGAAATCGTAAGTGCTAGGACAAATGTTTTAACGAAAACACGTATCTCAAAACTTATTGAGAAAATTCCTGACCGTCCTGTTGTCATCGTTTCAGCTATAACAGTTCTCGAATTTTTCGCAAAATATTTTCTTGAGAAAGAGGGACGGAGTGAAAGTAATCAGAATCTAATCGATGACCTCGTGTTTTTAAAAATCTTAGAAGACGAAAAACAAGTTTCTACGATCGGAATAGTCCTCAAACGCCTTAGAGAGAAGGTAGTTCCTGAAATTGAGGAATATTTAGAAAATAAGCGTATATTATCAGGAGTCTTACCCGTCTTTTCAGGAATTGGAGTAACAGTTGAACTAAGACCTGTGGAACCAGAAGAAGACGCATATGATTCTAGTAAAAATGTTAAGAAATTCATTAATGAGCAACCATCAATTTCACGTTTTGTTGCCATTGCTTCTGTATCATTAAAAGATGATGTGGGTGAAAATGGAAGATACCACTTTCAGGCTGATAAGGGAGGTCTTGAAACTATTATAAAATATTTTCAGGCTGCAATTGCAAGAATGGAATATTTAGAACAGAATGTATCAATCAATCCTTGAAGATTTGAAATTTAAATTTCTTAGGGATTAATGCATTAATCGAGTTAATCTTATAATTAGTAAAAAGAAATGCCTAAAGAAAATATCATCATTAATTGGCCCACAACAGATTCATCAGATATCTTAAGCAGTTTATCAAAAATACAGAGCGGATCTCGTATTTCACCTCAATCGGAAAAACATAAGGAGGAGGGACGTTTTGAGGTTTATAAGATCGAGTGTATAGATCCATTCGAATATCTAAGGCCGACTAAAGAATTCTTGGGTGATCTAGCATATTATCCTAATTCACTAACGTTAGATTTTATAAAGGGCGACCTTCTTCCTATTAGGGAGATTGTAAACGGTGAAAGAAAAGGAAAGATGGTAAAGAGTAAGATAAGAAATGAAAGAGCAGATCTTCACCAAAGCCCAAGACGTTCTGAACGATTGAGACACCTTTTGAGTAGGGTATCTGATTGGCTTACTCCAGGTTGCGTAGAGGCGACGCATGACTATCTCAAGCTTAAAGAACCTGATGTTTACAAAACACTATTAGAGGAAACAAAGAAGGGAACAGATTTGCGAAAATACGGTTTAACAGACTCCGAAGTTGAGTCTTTAGCTAGGCGTGCTCATTACGCGGAGTGAAATCAGTTTTACGCTACCAATACAACAATTTTTTCAACGATGGTGTATACAGTTTTTGGTCGATATGCAGAGCTTTGAAACAGAAATAATCAATCTTGGTGGGCAGTTAGCCGCAGTAACGATAGGTTTACTGGCGGTTGGAAGTTGGGTTTTCGAAGGAATGGTAGCGCATCGGGCAAAAATGATAGTATTATCTTCCCTGACAATTCCTTTAATTCTCTTCATACTTTCTCCTTTATTATTGATCCTCAACATAAATGGAAATATCGGTGCAATTCTATTGAACGTCGGAGGGGGTATTTTATTTATCGAGTTGCTACTTTTCATTAATTATCTGTTTAAGGAAAATATGCGTCTAATCGTTCATAGGGAAATATTAGAGCAATTTCATCCGGATTAGAATTTCATAGATTAAGATTACTTCTATCCTTTTAGGTAGTGTCTATTTACCCTCCTTCCGCAGTGAATGAAATAGGCAAATCTTTCTAATTCATCGTCGTAATTTACCTTCCTATCTTTGCAGTCGCCTGACCATTTCGACCCTTAGCCCATTTCCTCAATCTAACTTGAACTCGGTTTGCCCTGTTTGAGAACTTGATAACGTAGGATATCTTTCGCACATTTTTTGTGGGAAAAATGGAAGGTCCAAATTAGAAAGAAAAGAAGATGGACCAAATAACCGTAGAAGAACCTAAAGAGCGGAAGATTATCAGTATTGATGAAGGGCAGGTGCGAGATCATCTGGACAAGCTGGTGATCACCAGCGTCGAGGAGACCTTAAACGGACTGCTCGATGCTGAAGCGGACCGATTATGTGGGGCCAGCCGCTATGAGCACAGTCCGGATCGAGCGGATACTCGTGCCGGTCATTACGAGCGCAAACTCCATACCAAAGCTGGGGAGGTAAAGCTGAGGGTGCCGAAGTTGCGCACAGTGCCGTTTGAGACACAGATTATCGAGCGGTATCGTCGTCGCCAATCGAGTGTGGAGGAAGCTCTTATCGAGATGTATCTGGCCGGAGTGAGTGTGCGCCGGGTCGAAGATATAACGGAGGCCTTGTGGGGCACCCGGGTGAGCGCCTCGACCGTCAGTGATCTGAACAAGAAGATCTACGAGCATATCGAACTTTGGCGCAACCGACCGTTGGAAGGGAAGCATCCCTACGTGTATCTGGACGGGTTGTGGCTGAAGCGAAGTTGGGGCGGCCAAGTGCGTAATATAAGCATATTGGTGGCCATCGGGGTCAACCAAGAGGGCTATCGCGAGGTGCTGGCCGTATGCGAAGGTGCCAAGGAGGACAAGGCCAGCTGGACGGCCTTTCTACGGCATTTAAAGAATCGAGGACTCAAAGGAGCCAAGCTGATAATATCGGACAAGTGCCTAGGCCTGGTAGAGAGCCTTGGCGACTTTTATCCGCAAGCGCAATGGCAACGCTGCGTGGTCCATTTTTACCGCAATGTGTGGACGGTGGTGCCTAACACCAAAGTGAAAGTTGTAGCGGCCATGCTCAAAGCGGTACATGCCCAGGAAGACCACGAAGCGGCGCTTGAGAAAGCCGCCGCAGTAGCCGAAAAACTACGGTCGATGAAGCTGGCCAAAGCAGCCGAAAAATTCACCGCAGGGATAGAGGAAACCCTCGCCTATATGAAGTTTCCCCGCGAACACTGGCGCTGTATACGAACCAACAATCCCCTGGAGCGGGTGCTGCGCGAAATACGACGGCGAACCCGAGTAGTGGGAGCGTTTCCCGACGGTCACAGCGCCCTCATGTTGGCGGCGGCCCGCCTGCGGCATGTAGCCGGCACCAAATGGGGTCAACGCCGTTACCTGGACATGACCCACCTCAACAAGCACCAACTACCGGCACAAGCCTCGTGACTTCAACCGGACAGTTATCCGCACCTTCCGTTTCCGACGAGTTATATGGACCCATTCTCAACGAAGCCCGAATAACTGTCCTCGCAACAAAAAAATCCTAACTCAACAACCTTCCAAATAAACCCAACAAAAAAAGTGCGAAAGATTCTGGACACTACCGAGAACTTGGTTTCGTCTCATAATCCAAATGAGCTTCTGATTCATCTACTTCGGGAATAGTTTGAAAAACATAGCCCCCCTTTCCTTGTCGAAATAATTAAGCGTCTTTCATTGAGAAAATTATTACCATGAATAAGGTCAGCATTTAAGTCAAAGAGATACATGTTAATAGCCGACATTCTGACACATCTATCGTCAATATCCTGACCGACATAAAAAGCATCTGGATGATATTTCGCCATGTTTATTAAAAGTCTTCCAGAACCACAGCACGGATCGTTGACAGTAGTTCTCTCTGTTTTCTGACCACTAATCATTTTTGCCATCAATTCAGAAACATTACTAGGAGTCATAAACTGCCCGTGTTCTCCGTAGGAAATGCCTGATTCATAAATTTCCCCAAGTATGTCTCTTTCCTTTTCCTTTGTTTCTCTCGACAACAGACCCCAGGCCTCGGTAAAATAATCAATTGGGCGTTCACCCCTTCTCCTTGTCCGATTTTCCCTATATCGTTGAACAATTTGCAAGTATTGATCTTCATATTTTCCCTCTAATCTGTTTTCACGTAATCTATGAATAAGATCGGGACGATTCATATTTTCGGTTAATGAGCAGAGGGAATTTAAAATCAAATCCAACCAATCTGGGAAAATGGTGCTTGCGGAGTAGCCAAAGCCCCTAATTTTCATTAACTCATTCCATACTTCTTTTCCATCATTTCCAAGATAGTCACGATTTCTCCGAGCCAAATTTAAAATCACCTCATTATTTCAAATACAAATTCATTTATAGATTCTTCCCCGCCTATCGACATCAATCAATACCCAAACCTTTTTTCATAATTCTTGTGATCCATCCATTCAAGGATTATGGATATAACATTGATCTCGTTATTCGCCACTGAATAAAAAAGCCTCCAGCCACCTGGTAGATCATATTTCCAAAGATTGTCGATACTATATCTTTGGATATAAACTTTTGGGATTAATCTTTTTTGTATCCTCACTCCACAAAAAGCGTCTTCTTCCAAATCTTCAAAAGCCTTGCTAATCCATTTGTATAATCTTTGGTCTTCTGTTTTTGAATTTTTTAGCTCTTCAAAGCTTATTTGTATTTTCTCATCAGCAAACTTTATTTCTGATTTCATTTTCTCCAACTAAGATGTGGCTTAGATAAATATCTTTTTACCAGTTCTGGATTCCAAATCCAGACAATCCACCCTTCTTTGTCCCGTGCTATTTTTCCTGATTCTAACAGGTAGTCATAAATAACGCAAAAAGTCTGATAAATCATTTTTTTAGGCAGAGCTTCCCAAAGAGATTTTTTCTTATATTCTCCAGA
>JAJFLV010000103.1 GCA_021772535.1 Opitutales bacterium
ATTGCAAAGCTGCCGCAGAACGCACACTTTACATTTGGCTGGATTTGCTTTTTGTTTTTTCATTACAACCTGCTTCTAGCGAAACAGGCGAACAAGAGCAATTCCAGCCGTTTTTCGCTATCTCCTATGGGATGCTAATGATTATAAAATGTTTATCACTCGCCCTTAAGAAGCCGTTTGAAACATTGGGGTCCACTCCTCCTTGTCGTCATCGAGTATGTCTTCAAAGTACCACGGAGTATTCCCCAGTGTATCATCGAAACCCATTTTGGAAACATCCCGCACCGCGCTCCTGTCCGGATTGTAAACATAGAGCTCGGGTAACTCACCCTTTCTTTGGATCGAGAGAAAATTGTAACCCTGATTTTTCCCTGATTTGAGAATACGAAAGAGGCCGTAGACAGCATCTCGTTTATAGCTGTATAAAACGAGCATCTCGGCTTCGTTCACATTACACCATCGCGATCAACAGTAACCGCCTTGTAAAGCTCCACCTGAGAGCCTACTTGGAAGTTCTCTTCGTAATTGTCTACAACCTCTTCGGGATTGCTGTTGCTGATACGAAAACCTGAGGCAAACAACGACAAGAATATGACGAACCCGAAAAGCAATAGCTTTTTAATTAACGACCGATCACAGCCCGGCAAACGGATACCGGAATATGTTCTGAAAGGTTTTCTATTTTGCATGATGCAGGTTTCTTCACCCACCCATAATTGGGGTTTAGTATAGGCTATATTCAACATGGTGCCCGAGGGGGGACTCGAACCCCCACGCCTTTCGGCACCAGATCCTAAATCTGGCGTGTCTGCCAATTCCACCACCCGGGCTTGGACTTCTCACAGGTAAACAATTCACTCAATCCGCCTTTTGAGGCGCTCTCAACATTTTTCCGAAAATAATATTCGCGTCTTTTGGCGTTCATTAGCGGTTAAATATCCAATCTTGATTCATAGATTCCGGCCAATATCAGCGGAGTTTTTCAAGAAAATTTTCAGGTATCGGCAGCGAGTGGATTCCGCCCCCGGATGAAGATTTCCGGCCATAAATCGAGGTGATTTCTCCCGTCGCAGCCTCGGTCCTGCCCTCCTTCTCTATTTTCATAAAACGAATTCCGTAACGGACGGTTTTATTGCCGATTTCAATCACCTGCACCCCGACCTCAAAATTATCCTGAAACTGAAGTGGTGAATGGTAATTGCAGGATGCGCTTACGCGGGGCCAGCCAACCCAGCCGCTCTGCTCTTTTTCATAAACGGGAATATCCAGGGATTGCAAAAAGGCATGCTCGGCCTCCTCCATGTAATTGAAAAACCTGGAAAAGTGAACGAACCCGGCAGCATCGGTTTCGTGAAATTCAATCGTTCGAAGAATTTTGAAATCTTTGGACATTATAGTGCTAACCAGTTTGCCGATTAGGATATTCGATTGCTTCTTATATTTGCGGAATAATCGCTTTCAGCAAACGGATTATTTTCCGGCTGGCCCCTGCCGCGATATCCAGGGTTTCCTCGTGAGTAAGAGGGTAAGTCTGCATTCCTGCGGCCATGTTGGTCAAACAGGAGATGCCGATTAACGGCAAACCGCAATGAGCCGCCGTAATCACTTCGGGCACAGCGGAAAACCCGACCGCATCGGTGCCAATCGCCCTGAGGGCTCGAATTTCCGCCGGAGTTTCGAAAGACGGGCCCACCAATCCGCCATAGACGCCCTCCCGCAGTTCGATCCCGGCCTTGGCCGCGATTGCCTTTACTTCGTCTCGCAGTTTCTTGGAGAAGGCATCACTCATATCGGGAAACCGTGTTCCAAATTGCTCCAGGTTCGGTCCCATCAAAGGATTGCCGCCCATCAGGTTAATGTGGTCGGTAATCAGTAAAACATCCCCTGGCCGGTAATCCTCGTTCAGTGCCCCGGCGGCATTGGTCGTGATCAGGGTTTTTATGCCAATCCGCTTCAATACCCGGATGGGGAGCGTCAATTCCTGCATTGAATAGCCCTCGAAGCGGTGGAAACGCCCCTGCAAAGCGATCACTCCCCTGCCCTCCAGATTCCCTATGATTAACCGTCCAAAATGACCTTCCACCGTCGATTGCAGAAACCCAGGTATCTCACTGTAGGAGAAAACATCGGCATCCTCGATTTCTTCGCCGATGGGGCTCAATCCCGAACCCAGGATGAGGCCGATCTCGGTATTTTGTCTTGTCCGGCCACTAATCCAGACGGCCGCTTGTTCAATATTTGTTAATAGATTTTCCATTCAATCGGGCCGGAGAATTCCAATGATTCTTGCAGATTGGGAAAAGATGGCTTGTATGCGATGAAAAAAGAATATTCCCCGCGGCACTAGGGAATGGAATGATTGAAGAATGAGAAAGCAGAAATTATTAATCGACGGCCAATGGGTTGAAGCCTCGGACGGCGCAACCGAAGAAATCCAAAACCCGGCCACCGGCAAAACAATCGCCCTTGCTTCGGTGGCAACCGCTGAGGACATCAAGAATGCCATCGATGCGGCCCAGTCGGCATTCCCTGCCTGGGCCGGGCTATCACCGGCGGAAAGAGGCGACCATCTTCGGGCCGCCGCCGAAAAGGTGATGGAGCGGCATCAAGAAATCGGCGCCCTCCTGACCGAAGAACAGGGAAAACCGCTTCTGGAAGCACAGGGAGAGGTCAAAAAAGCCGCCCTTTCCCTCCGCTATTATGCCGAAGAGGGAGAACGGGTTTACGGCCGCATCATCGCCAATGCCGAGAGGGACATCGAAAGCCGCGTGATCTACCAGGCAATCGGTCCCGCCGCCGCCATTACTCCTTGGAACTACCCGGTCGAGCTGCTGGCCTGGAAAATCTGCGGTGCCCTTGCTGCCGGTTGCACCATGGTAGCCAAACCGCCTTCATTAACCCCTCTCTCCCCCTTCGCCTTTATGCAATGCATGGTCGATGCCGGTTTGCCCGCCGGAGTCCTCAATGCGGTCAACGGCCCGGGGAGAATGGTCGGAAAGCATCTCATCGCAAATCCCATTATAAAAAAAGTTGCATTTACCGGCTCGACTGAGGTGGGCCGATCCATCGCCATCGACTGTGCGCCCCACCTGAAAAAAGTTTCCCTCGAATTGGGCGGCCATTGCCCCATGATCGTCAGTCGAAACTGCGACCTCGAGGCCGCCGTGGAGGGAGCCGCCCGCCGATCATTCCGTAATATGGGCCAGATTTGCATTGCCATAAACCGCATCTATGCGGACCGGGAAATCCATGACCTTTTTGTGGAAAGACTCGTCGCCGCGGCCGGTAAACTGAAGATCGGCAACGGTTTGCTCACGGTTCCCTGTGACTTGGGTTGCATGGCCAATGCCGAAGGTCTGGCCAAGACCAGGAAGCACATCGCCGACGCCCTGGAAAAAGGGGCCGGCCTGGCTTGCGGCGGCAGGAAACCGGCAGGTGAGGAATTTGCCAATGGCTACTTTTTCGAGCCCACCATTCTTACCGGAGTCGATCACCAAATGAAGGTAATGACAGAGGAAACCTTCGGGCCGGTCGTCGGGGTAATGCCTTTCGATACCCTGGATCAAGCCATCGCCCTGGCCAACGATACCCCATACGGGCTGGCTGCCTATGGTTTCACCGACAACCTCGACGAAGCCGATAAACTGGCCAGGGAAATTGTTTCCGGAAACGTGGCCATCAACAATGTCGATGCCGGGGTCATGAACGCCCCCTACGGAGGCTGGAAGGATAGCGGCCAGGGGCACGAACACGGACCCGAGGGCCTCTTCGAATACCTGCAGGCCAAGCATGTGCGAGTCCGCTACCTGCATAGTGGCCGGTAAATTCTACCGGAGAATTTAAACTTCATTCGGCTCTGAAAGTAGCCAATTCGATGGGTTACTCCAAATTTACCTCGGCAATTGCCACTTTGGCTTTTATAGTTCGAGGATAAAATTACCATGAAGGTGCTGATTGTTGAGGATGAGGTAAAACTCGCCCTGCTCATAAAAAATGGTCTCAAAGGGGCGGGATTTGTTGTTGAGCATACCGTATCAGGGGCCAAGGCGCTGGAATTGGCGCGGCACGAAGCCTACGATGCCATTGTCCTCGATATCATGATTCCGGAAAGGGACGGACTAAGCGTTTTGCGTTTACTGCGTAAAGAGGGAATTCGGACTCCCGTTATCATCATCACTGCTCGTGACGCCCATGAAGAAATAGTCGAAGGGCTCGATGCCGGAGCCGACGACTATCTCGTCAAACCCTTTTTCGTGGATGTTCTCATCTCTCGACTGCGGGCGATTTGGCGGCGCACAACCGGCAGAGGTTTGGAAATTCTTTCAGTATGTGATTTGCGTGTGAACTTGATGACCAGGGAGGTGACTCGGGGCGAGCAGGAAATAAATCTCCCTGCCCGTGAATTTAATTTGCTTGTTTTTCTGCTCCGCTCCCCCGGCAGAGTCTGGACCTAGCCCTCAGTGTTCCCCTGGTTATGGAGTTCCGCCGATAGTGATTGGCTTTATTACATGAAGAAACAACCAACCCCCGTTGGTTTTACAGCCTGAATACGGGCCAGTGGGTTTCCGGTAATTAGTTCAGCGCAAGTAGAATTTGGGGAACAGGCGGCTGTTTTTCACACAATAAAGAATCCAATCCGACAGAAGGTTCGAGTAGGTTTGGGTTAGATTGTGGAAATGCGCCTGTTCCCCTTTAATTTCAATTTAACGTTCGCTGGAAATAACGGGTCGCAAAAGATCGCCTGGGCGGTAGGCACTTTTCTCCTTGGTCGATAAAAATAATGAGAAATAGCCGACAAGAACAAACAGTCCGCACAGAATGATGAACCAGTCTCCATAACGAACGTAAAATGATAAACGGCTGGCCCAACGGGCATCCCTTTTGATCTCCATGAGATCGCTGCCGCGAAAATAAATATCTTTATCCGGACTTCGCAAAACGTGCCGGACATTGCCGAATTCATCGATCCATCCGCTCCACCCGCCGTTCCCGCAGCGGACGACCGGCCTTCGGGTCTCTACCGCGCGAAGGACCGAATGCACCGCATGTTGGTAGGCCCCGGCCTCCTCCCCGTACCAGGCGTTATTGGTGGCCACAAAAAGAAAATCTACCCCCGCCCGGACCGATTGCCGGGATAGACTGGAGAAGATGTCCTCATAGCAAATCAAGGATCCGATGCGATAGTTGGTGTTGGAAATCTTGAGGGGAATGATTTGAGCCAGGTAACCGCGACCGAACGCATCCCCGATCGGCACGACCTTTTCCACAAAAGGTAAAAATCGCTGGAAGGGTATGTATTCTCCGAAGGGCACCAATCTTCGTTTGGCATAATAAGGTTCCTTGAAACCGTTTTCGGGTGTAACCGCGCAAACGATATTGTACCAAGTCTCCCCTTCCACCGCCATATTCCCCATCAGGATCGGTTTGCCAATGTCTCGGGACAATCGTTCGGTCCAAGATTGCGCATCAGGGTCACCCTTGATCGGCCAGGGTGTGACTGACTCGGGCCAAAGAACCAACTCCCCTCCGGCAGAGGAACCGTATAGCGTATATTTTTCGATCGTCTCAAGGTTGGTTCTGGCCGCCGCGGGGTCCCATTTGAGTGATTGCTTAATGTATGGTTGAATGGCGGATGCTGTGAATAGTTTCTGGCTTTGTATGCCGAACACCTCGGACCAGAGAAGTCCCGCCACCGCGCAAAGAAGAATCGTCAAAGCAACATAAAACTCCGGGCAGATGCGCTCATACCAGGAAGATCGGGAGGCTTTCTCCCCCAGAATTCGACGCAGATAAAAAGCCAAGCCCAGGTTGAAAAAAATCAAAATGAAGGAGAGTCCCGCCGAACCAGTCAAAGCGAGCACCTGTAGAAGAGCCGGGCGGTCCCATTGGCTGGCCGCCAGCGGAAGCCAGGGAAATCCGGTAAATAAAATTCCCCGCAAATGTTCTAGCACAACCCATAAACCAGCCAGGCCCAAAAGTCCCGGAAGTCGCACCAATAAGAATGGCTTGCCTTCGAGACGAGGAACCACCCACCAGACAGCCAACAGCCAGAGGAAAAAATATAAACTTGTATATAGGGCCAGGGCAAAAGTGCCTACATAGGTCACGTGTCGAAGCCACCAGAGTAAAATCACCCAGGAGAGAAAAGCCGCCGCCAGGGCGCAGCCGGAAAAAATTTTGAAAGATGGGCGCGTAAATGCCCAAAGCAGGAATGGGAGGGCAAAGAGATAAGCCGTTTCTGCCAAATTGATGGTGGGGAAAGCGGCCGTATAAAGCAAAACCGTCAGCAAAACGGCTAAGGGAGGCCAGATCAATTTTTGAAAAACCCTGGAAAAGCCTCCCTTTTCCGGAGTGGCTTTTTTTTGGTCAAATTCGTAGCGCGCGGCGCTGCGAGGCCGCAATTTGGATATTCGGTAAGGCAAATTTGGGCAAAAGTTTGATAGAACCTATCTCAAGTTCGCGGATGAATGATGTTTGTAGCGCCACGGTGGCAGATGCCAGGCAATTTTGCGTCCGGATGGGCTACAAGCCCCTCGGGCGCAAACCAACGCCGCAGGTGCTGCCGTGCCGCACAAATCCTTTGGACAGAGGCAATTAGCGTTCCGGCGGGGCAGCAGGGCTTCCAGCCCGGCAAGCCACGTCGTGCCTTGCTCAAAATGCATAATTGCTCTCTGCATCAACATCATCGAATTTGAGATAGGTTCTAGATTTCGACGGTTTCCTTAAACGGCACGTCCGTGACACCTTTTATATTTCTTTCCGCTGCCGCAAGGACAAGGATCGTTGCGACCGACCTTCGGGCCCTGTCGGCGTACCGTAATGGTGGGTAGCTTGACCGGTTTCCTCCCGGGGCGACTTCCTTCGCCCACCGTTGGCGCCGCCAATCCCGGGGCGGACTCAGGCCCCTGAGTGCGGACGTCCCGGGAAAGCATGGAGATCATTCTTTCGAAGGCCTTAACATTGGTAGCGGAACGAAAAAGTCCTTTGCAGATATCGAAACGGATATTGTTCATCATCTGTTCAAAGAAAACGTAGGCTTCGCTTTTGAATTCACTCAATGGATCTTTCTGGCCGTAACCCCGCAAGCCGACACTCTGTCGTAAATCTTCCATCTCGGTCAGATGATCCTGCCAGTGACGGTCCATGTTTGAAATGATTACATACCGCTCAAGGGCTTCCAGTGCCTCGGGGGTTTCCACCGACTCTTTGGCCCTGTAGGCGGCACGGATTTTCTCCAGGCCGAAGGAGATCAACCCGTCTACATCTTTACCCTCCAGGTCCTCCTTTTTCAGGACTACAGGAAAGTGGTTGTTGAGCCAGGAAAGATAGATTTCCCGGGATTCGGAAGAAGGCTCCTTTTCATCAGCCACGCCTGTCTCCTCCAGGCGGTAGGCAAGCTCCTCTTCCACCAACTCGAATATTAATTCCCTGGGTTCCTCCGAATGCAGGGCATCGTTGCGCAAATTGTAAATGATTTCACGCTGCTTGTTAAAAACGTCGTCATATTGGAGAAGGCGTTTGCGAATGGAGTAATTCTGCTCCTCAACCCGTTTCTGGGCATTCTCGATGACCCAACTGGGCAGGGGCACCTCTCCTTCGCCGACCGACTTTTCGAGAAGTTTGCCCACCATCCCGGTGTTGCCGAAGAGCCGCAGCAAGTCATCCTCCAGAGAAATATAAAAACGGGAGAGACCAGGATCGCCCTGACGACCGCCGCGCCCCCGTAATTGCCGGTCGATGCGGCGGGCGGTGTGACGCTCAGTCCCGATAACATAGAGACCGCCGACATCGGGAATTCCCTCCCCCAGCTTGATGTCGGTCCCCCGCCCTGCCATATTGGTGGCAATAGTAACCGAACCCCTCTGCCCGGCGCGGATAATGATATCGGCTTCCTGGGCGTGAAATTTGGCATTGAGGACATTATGCGCAATATTGGTCCGGCGAAGCATTCGGCTGAGAACTTCCGAAGCTTCCACCGAGACGGTGCCGACCAGAACGGGCTGCCCCCGGCCATGCGCTTCCCGGATTTCCTCGATGACGGCGTTATATTTTTCCCGGCGGGTCTTGTAGATGGTGTCGTGCGAGTCGTCCCTCACAATGGGCCGGTTGGGGGGAATGACCATCACGCTGAGATTGTAAATATCGCGAAACTCATTGGCCTCGGTTTCGGCCGTGCCCGTCATCCCCGCCAGTTTGTCATACATGCGGAAATAATTCTGGATGGTGATGGTGGCATAGGTCTTGGATTCACGCTCGATGGCAACACCTTCCTTGGCTTCAACCGCCTGGTGGAGCCCGTCGCTCCAGCGGCGCCCCGGCATTACCCGGCCAGTGTTCTCATCGACGATGACCACCTTGCCATCTTTGACGATGTACTGATCGTCTTTTAGATACAGTGAGTAGGCCCGCAAAAGCTGGCTGATGCAATGGATATCTTCGCTGGTTTGCTCGAAACGATCCTGAGCTGCCGCTTTGGCTTTCTTTTTTTCTTCTTCGTTCAAGTCCGGATTGCCGTCCACCTCAATGTAGATGGAAGGCAAATCGGGAAGCATAAAGGCATCTTCGTCGTCGGGGCGAAGAAATTGCCGGCCTTTTTCCGTCAAATCGGCTTGATGGCCCCTTTCGTCGATTACGTAAAAGAGTTCTTCCTTCAGGGCATAGAATTGGGTTTTATTGTTATCGCTTCCCATTTCGAGATCGAACTTGTCGAATGGTTTGCGAATTTGCCCCTGCTCCATAAGGCGCAAAAACTGTTTATTTTTGGGGAACCCTTGCTTGACTTGCAGAAGTTTACCATAAGCCTCTTCCAGATCGGGTTCCTCCTCTTCCGACCCGTTGAGTTCTTTTTTCGCTTCCGCCACCAGCCGGTTGCAGAGGGAGTTTTGCTGTTTCACCAAACGCTCGATGGTCGGTTTCATTTTGGGAAATGGCATTTCCCGTTCGATCTGGGCAGGGCCGGAAATAATCAGCGGCGTGCGGGCCTCATCAACGAGAACTTGGTCCACCTCGTCAATGATGCAGTAATAATGATCGCGCTGCACCTGTGCCTCTTTGCGCGTGGCCATGCCGTTGTCGCGCAAATAATCGAATCCGAATTCACTGGCGGTGCCATAGGTGATGTCCCTTTCGTACATTTCCCGCCGGGCGGTAGGATCCATGGAATTCTGGATGCAGCCTACGGTTAACCCGAGAAATTTGTAGATTGCTCCCATCCATTCCGAGTCGCGCCGGGCCAGGTAATCGTTCACCGTTACCAACTGGCAATTGCGTCCGGTCAGGGCATTGAGGTAAAGAGGCAACGTGGCCACCAGGGTTTTTCCCTCCCCCGTGGCCATTTCCGAAATTTTATTGTCGTGCAGGGAAATGCCCCCAATGAGCTGAACGTCGAAGGGTATCATATCCCATTCAAGCTCATGCTCACAAACTGTGAATGTCGTTCCGTAAATACGCCGAGCCGTATTTTTAACCACCGCAAATGCTTCCGGTAGTAAGTCCCTCAGGATTTCTTCGTTGGCTTTTCTCCGGGCCAGAATTTTATCCTTCTCGTCCGTATCGGAAGAAAGCTTCCCTTCGAAATCCTCCATCCGCTCACGATAGCGTTTTCTGAACTCTTCCGTCTTGGCGCGAAGTTGCTCGTCGGAAAGCTTTTGCAGTTCCTCCTCCAACCCATTGATTTTCACCACGAGGGGTTCCAGCTTCTTCAGGTATTTGCGGTAATGCCTTCCCTGGAGCTTTTTAAAAAATCCACTGATCATTATTTTTGTTCAATCTAAGCGGCAGCGGGACTGACTTCCCATCTCTTTACGCCGATTGTGTCTGATAAATTCCCGCGGCACTCAAGGGCCGGATTTCAGGAGACTTTCAGTTTTTCCTTAAAATAGGCAATCGTTTTGCTTAAACCGGATTGCAAATCGCACACCGGTTCCCAGTTAAGATACTTTTTGGCCAGCGAAATATCGGGCTGGCGCTGCCGAGGATCGTCTCCTGGAAGTTCACCATAAGTTATACACGAATTACTTTGGCAAAGTTCCAAAACCATCTCGGCCAACTCGAGAATGGTAAACTCATTTGGGTTTCCCAGGTTAATCGGTCCCACCGTTTCCTCCTGCTCCATAAGCCTGACGAATCCCTCGATGAGATCATCGACATAACAAAATGAGCGTGTTTGCGACCCATCCCCATAAATGGTTATATTCTCGCCGCGGAGAGCCTGCACGATAAAGTTGGATACCACCCTGCCGTCCTGCGGGTGCATGCGGGGACCATAAGTGTTGAAAATTCGAACTACCCGAATATCGACCTTGTTCTCCCGGTGGTAATCAAAAAAAAGCGTTTCCGCGCAGCGCTTGCCTTCATCGTAACAGGCGCGCAACCCTATGGGGTTGACATTTCCCCGGTAATCTTCGGTCTGCGGGTGAATATCGGGATCGCCGTAAACCTCGGAAGTGGATGCTTGCAGGATTCGCGCATTAACCCGCTTGGCCAGCCCAAGGCAATTTATGGCCCCCATAACCGAAGTTTTAACCGTTTTTATGGGGTTGTACTGGTAATGAATGGGAGAGGCAGGACAGGCCAAATTGAAAATTCGGTCCACTTCCACTTTAAACGGATCCACAATATCGTGACGGATAAACTCGAACCCCGGGTGAGACATTAAATGGGCAATGTTCTCCTTGCCTCCCGTGAAAAGGTTATCCAAACAGATTACTTCGTGCCCCTCATTTAAAAGGCGCTGACAAAGATGACTGCCGAGAAATCCGGCTCCTCCTGTTACCAATATTCTCATTTATGGATATGATAAGTGTTCAGATTGGAAAATCCTGCAAGCAATATCATGCTGCCTGCTTTCTTAGAGGGTGTCTAATTAGTCGAAATGACGATGGCAGAGATGATTTGTGACATTCAGCAAGGCGCATCAATCGAAGTTTGGGCTGGAAGCCCTGACTCGGTTGATGCAACGCCGCTGATGCCTCAAAACACTCTGTCCCAATG
>JAJFLV010000104.1 GCA_021772535.1 Opitutales bacterium
AAATTCGGCAAAAGTCCGGTTGACGAGTTTCAATCCGGCCGAAACCTGAAGCTCCGTCACCAGTTGGGTCCGCACAATATTGGCGTTGCTGAAATCGCCGATAGAGAGGAGAGTCTGCTCCGGCTGAAAGTCGCTGGTTCCAGTAACATGGGTGCGTATGGAGAAAAAATCGGGCGCGATTTGCGCCGGATCGGTCGGCACGCCATTAAGATACTCATTGTTCTGAATGAGTCCATTGTGGGGCCGGTTAACCCCCAGAAGCTGTGGAGCGGCCTGCCAGATATATTGTGCGTTCCAATCCAGCGAAAGTTTCTCATGAGGTCTCCAGGAAAGCGCTAAAAAGAGGTCCTGGGAATCCTCCCGCCCGCCATTTTGATGAAAAAAGGTTTCGTTTTCCTGGCCATCGTAGCTGACCCGCAAAGCCAGTTTGTCCGCCACCAGAGGCAGATTATGATCGATTCCAAATGAGCCGCTAAAATACGATGTGTGCCCGGGGACCCAGGCGCCAAGCCGCAAGGAGAGAGTGGTGAAGAAATCGTCCAGGTGCGGTTTTTTGGTCACGTAGTTGACATAACCGCCGCTTTCGAAACCGGGTCCATAAGCGACCGAACCGGGACCGCGCACCACATCGATGGATTCGATACTGTTGAAACTGGGATCGATCCCGAAAATGTTGGCGCTCCTGCGCTGACCGTTGATGTAGGTTTCGGCCACATCACCGCGGATATTCGGGGTCGTGTTGTTTCCGTAACTGGAGGGCGAATAAGCCCCCGGGCTCAATTCGACCATATCGGCTACACTGTCCACATCCCGGTCTCGTAGGAGCGCTTCGGTAATTACACTGACTCCGCGAGGCGCCTCCATCAGACTGCGCTCATTTCCGAAAACGGAATCAACAGTTTCGGCCAGGGGAATTATGGATTCAGCCGCGGAAATGCCCTTCACCACATATTCCCGCAAAGTGGCAATCTCATTTGGGTCATTATTGTTTTGGGCGATTAATGAACCGTTGAGAAAAAAATAAATCAGAACTGCTTGTGAAAACCGGCAATTCCTTATTTGAGACCGCTTGGCATGCTTATTCATCTCTCCGCTTTCATTTGGAGGATCGTCCCGTGGGAGAGACTTTCAGAATAGCACACTGCATACTCCCTCCGCCGGCATGACCCGGATCAGGTTCAAAGGGTCAAGGGCCGGTCGCACCCAAATCTCAGCCCCTCGCGCGGGACCCCCCGGTTATTTTGTAACTAAAACCCATTAAAGGGGTGCCGTTCCCTAAATGCAATAATTCTTAACGAAAATCGCCGAAAAAACACTCCTGTCACGAAATGGATAGAACCGGTGAGATCAGGCCGGGATGGTAACCGTTTCCCTGCCTCCCCTATTCAGGGAACCGGATAATGGCCGTATGATTTCGCTCATACCGTCAACATCCAGCTCCCGGTCCAGGAAATTCCTCATTTTCAGGGAAAGAATATAAGGTTCGGCCATGATATCATGATAATTCAAGCTGAAGAATTTTATGTCCGCCCTGCCCAAAAACCATTCCTTGACCCGCTCGCAATGAGCGCCCAGCAAATAGGCTTTTTGGCTCAGACCCAATAGGGCCTTTCTGGAATTCTTCTCCGCCAGGGCATGGCTGGCATCGGCAATCTCCTGTAAATCGCGGTGTAAATAAAGCACCTGGTAGGCCGGTCCCGGAGGTAATTTACAGAGATACATGGAATAAAGCATTACCGCCTTTCCGCGGCACTGGTCTAATAAATCCGGAAATCGAGCCAGATATTCGAATTTGTCCCCCGCACCTTCAACCGGATCGGTCACTATGGGCATGCCGCCCGCCTGGAGCATTTTCATCACCAACGACAACCCTGCACAGGGCAAACCAGATACGATACAGACCATGGGAGCTCAATTTTTATGTTTATTTGGGAGTAAACTTGCACCCGAGATTCAACTCGGTCAGCCGAACTCTCGAATGCAGGTTCCCGGTCTCGTATGTCGGCCATCGCCGTTCCAAGCTTAGAAAAACTTTCTTTCGCCTCGGTAAAAGTGTCGTGTCCCGGTTGAGACTTCAAACCGACACCGTAATCAAACCTACTGAGATCTGAAGTTACGCTGCCATATCTTGTCGAAACTCCGCCGGAATTTATGCCCGTCGGTAAAAATGTGATGAGACGGCAGGATCTGGCTCGGATTCAGCTTAATCACTTTTTCATAACTCTCCTCAAAGCGCTCCGGGCAATTGCTGAAAATAAATGGAGGAAGGTAATGGAAACAAAAGTAGCTCAGAAATAAGTCTCCCGCAAAAAGCAGATCATGCTTCCGGCTGTAAAATCCGCAATGGCCCCTGGTGTGCCCGGGGAGGTGGATCACTTCCAACCCTCCCCAAAAGGGAAGCACTTGGCCGTCTTCGACCGGTTGGTCGATGAATCCTCCCTCATAGCGGGTAACAAAACGCCCCAAACCCTCCAACCAACCGCAAACTCGATTATATCCCCGATAGGGAAATTCGCCGTCCAGATGAATCTGCTCCTCCGTGTGTCCATAAACTGCGGCGCCGGTCAGCCTGACCAGTTTCGCCAGGTTCCCGGCATGGTCCAGATGCCCATGAGTCAGCAATATGGCTTTGACCGAAGCCCAATCCATACCTAGCTTGGACAATTGCCTTTTTAAACGCCCCAGCTCCCCCAGCATCCCCGTATCGATCAATACACATTCGTCTCCCTCCACCAGTATGTTAATATGACCCAGAAATGCTGGTAGAGAATATAGGTTGTCGGGAAGGTTCTTCATAAGTTGCGGTAAATGGAATTATTAAACGCAATATCCTTTTCAAAAAAGCGATTCAATGAAAGACTGAAAATTTGCAGAACTGGTTGATGAAATGGAAATTAAGCTTAATGGAGTGTGTCGGCGATGGTGCGAACTTAGGATCGAACCACTATTATCTTCGTCATTGTCATCCTCCTTCTCTTCCTCCCTTAAATTCTTAAACAATAAACGGTTAAACAAATTAAGCGCAAGGCAGGGAGGAAGATTTGCTGCTAATATTCGCCCCATTGGAGTATGCTGGCTTTTACTTCCTTTGGCCCTATTGATATTTGCCGGTTGCGAAACCACCAATCCTTCCAGTGAGCGGGTGAAACTCTCCATTACCTCCTCCGAATGGGTTATCGAGGAGGAGATGCTGGCCCACACACCGCTCGGGACCGAGGGCGGCGAGGTCCTTGATTTCGTTAACAGCCGTTTGGTTCACTCTCAGAGGGAAAATCCCGATTTGGACGATATTTATGTTTACATAGACGATCAGGGCGACAGTCCTTACCCGGAAGAGCTGAAATACCAGGTTATCCAGGTGCATATGGGTTTGCATGGGGCGGGGAGAGAAAATTTTCTTATGAACAGCAATTGGGTTTATATCTCCTGGCTCCTCGAAAATGACCTTCTTATTGACATCGTGGTAACAAAAGTCATCCCCGCCTCTTTCCCGGCCGAGCCGGAGCCTCAAGCGGAAAATCTCTAACCGCGCAAACCGTGATGGCAAAACGAGGCCCGCGCACTGAACTTTGCATATTTAATCAATTGAACAATGTCCAAGGAGTTCACATTTATTTGCGGCGCCGATGATTTTCTCGTCTCCCGCATGGCCAAGGCTTTATTCGAGGAGAAAACCAGGGATCTGACGGATGATTTTTCCAGGGAAATCGTAAATGGAACCTCCTCCAAGGTTGCCGATGTGGAAATTGCCGTGGGGCGTTTTCGTCAGGCCGTCCAAACGCTGCCGCTCTTTGGCGAAAAAAAAGTGGTCTGGTTGAAGGAGGTCAATTTTCTGGCCGATTCGGTCACCGGCCGGGCGGAAGGAACACTTGCCCAGGTGGAATTGCTCAAAGATATCCTCGAGAACACCGATCCGCAGGGGGTTGACATCATTGTCAGCGCATCTCCTGTCGACCGCCGCCGCGCATTCCCCAAATGGTGTGAGAAAAATACCGGCTTTCACCTCGCAGGAGGCAAGGGCAAAGATAGCGGACTGCAACAACTCATCGAGGAAGAGTGCAAGCAACTTGGGGTATCCATAACCAGGGACGCGCAGGAATTGCTGGAAATCAAGGTGAGCGGCAATACCCGCCTGGCTATCGAAGAACTGCGTAAAATGGCCACCTACCTCGGAGGTGAAAATGAGGCCATTGATGACAGCCTGGTGGCCGAAATGGTGCCCGAGTTCGGAGAAAGCAATTTTTTCGAAACCGCCGAAGCTTTTTACTCACTCGACCTGCAATGGACTCTGGAAGCCATCCGCCGCCACTTTTTCCACCAGAAGGACGGGCGCGGGCTTATCACGACCCTGCAGGGGCGCAATCGCCTTCTCATCCAGTTGCGGGTGCTCCACGATGCCGGAGAAATTCGCCTCGGCGGCCGTGGTCTGAGCAGCCGGGACCTCCAGAACGCAGCCCAAACCTACGCCCGGCATTTCGGGGAAAACAAAGATAAAAGCAATTTCAACGTTTTCACCCAGAATCCCTGGTATCTCGGCCGTTTGGCAGGCAACATCGGGAAGCTCCCATTGCGAAAATTAATCGATTTCCAGACCCGGTTTCTGGAAACTTTTGAAGCGCTTTTACAGCGCCCGGACGAACAGGAAGCCGTCCTCCGGGACCTCGCCGTCCGCTGCCTCGGGTGAGTTGATTTGCAATCAACCATTAATAGTTTTAACATGTTGATTATCAAAATAATAAAATAAATATATCCCGCTTTTGATCCCATATTATAGATTGGTTGAACCCACAAAAATTAGGGTTTTTGAAAAGTAATTTTGGATCAATATTGTGTCTCCGCTTACACCGAACTCACAAATCGTAAATTTTCCCTTCGATTTTTTGTAAAGGAGCCTCTTCAAAACAATAATACTGCTCAAAAGGGAACTCAGCCATAATAATAAAATACCTCCTGAAGTAATCGCCAAAACCCGACCATTGCCGGTGAGAGTTTTTGGCGGTCACATCACTTCATGCAATATCCGGACTAAATCCAGCCGGCCATCCACATCGCGCAGACAACCAGAAACGACACGATCCCGCCAACAAAAGTGGCTCCTCCGTAGGCGAACACGGCGGCTCCCGGGGAGAGACGGGTGAGCGAAGTGCAGATCCAGAAATAACTGCTGTTGACGTATTTGATGATCACCGAACCACAGCCGCCAGAAAGCATAGCGGCTTCAGGAGAAAGCCCGATCTGGCTGAGGAGGGGAGCGACGAGGGAAGCTGCCGTGATCACCCCAACAGTAGTGGAGCCGGTAATCATATTGCCAATTACTCCTATCGTGAACGGTAATAGAATTGTCGGTAACCCGCTCTCAACAAAAAAACCCGCAACCGTGTCGACGGCCGGAGTGCCCTTGAGAATTGCGCTAAGTGAGCCGCCGAGACCGGTAATAACGAGAATCATCGCCGACACACGGAGGGCGTCTTCCACCCACACAGCGGTAGCTGCGGTTTTCTGTTCGCGATTTTGGATATTCACATAAGCGAGGGCGACCCCGATCGCGAGCGAGACTACCGGCCACCCCAGATAGTCTAGGGTAGTGCGGAGTGGATTGCCGATTTCGAGGGTAATTTGCGAAACACTGCGCATGGTAATGAGAACCAAGGGTGCCAAGATGGGCAAAAACGCCATCATTGTACCTGGAAGGTCCGATTCGGTCGCTGCTTCCGGGCCGGCGATGTCAATGTCCGAAAACTCCTCCGAAGGGCCGGTGCTGATTCGCGGCCCGGCGATAAACTGGCCCCAAACCCAACTGGCGAGTGAGCCCATCAGGCAAGCGATCCCGCCAAAGAGGATAACCTTGCCAATATCAGCATCGACCAGGGCCGCGGCGGCGAGCGGTCCCGGGGTTGGAGGTACAATGGCATGCGTCAATTGGAGAGCTCCGACGAGTCCTATGGACATTACTCCAATGCTTACCCCCATAGCCGCGGCGGCGGAGTGGACAAGGGGATTGAGGATTATGAAAGCAACATCGGAAAAGATCGCGATTCCGAGCACGAACCCAGTGAGGGTGAGGGCGAGCGGCATATTCCGGCCACCTACGAGGCGAACCATGGTTCTGGTAATAACGGTTATTGCTCCGGTGTGTTTAAGAGCTTCCGCGATAATCGATCCGAGAACGATTACCACCCCTATTTTACCAAGGGTTTTTCCAAACCCGGTCTCGAAAGCGGAGATAAAAGCGCCCCACTGTATTCCAGGAATAAACCCAAACAGGACAAGGGGAATGAGGAGAGCGAGAAAAACGTGCCACTTCCACCGCGTGATGAGGAAAAGCAAGAGAATAATAACCGCGGCGAATCCCAAGATGGCGACGAGCGGATCGGAGGTGACGGAATGTTCAGAGGGCATGAAATCAGGGAGACAGTCGGATTAGAGAAGCGAGCAGAGAGGCGGTCGTGAAAGGAACGACATCGGTAAAGTGCTCTACTTGGTGACGGCAGGAAAATCCAGGTGCGACCACCGCATCTTCTGGGCCCCGCGAACGAATCTCGGGGAGAAGACGCCGTTCGCCGACAGCATGTGAAACGTCATAGTGCTCCCGTTCGTAACCGAAGGATCCGGCCATCCCGCAGCATCCGCTGTCAAGGTCGGTCACCTTGCACTCAGGGATGAGGGATAGCAGCTTGACCGCGGCGGTATTTCCCGTGAGCGCCTTCTGATGACAGTGGCCGTGAAGAATTACGCGGGGAGGACCGCTTTGAAAGAGCGACTCTGGTGCCGCACCGGTTGCAGCGAGTATCGTTCCAACGCGGACGGCGGCCCATTCTTCAAATGTCATCGTCCTCTCCGCGACCGTCCGGGCCATGTTCTGCACCTCACCACTAAGAAGGAGCGGGTGGTCGTCCTTAACCGCGGAATAACATCCCGGCTCGCAAAAAACAATCGGCAGTCCCGCTTTGGCAATCGGAAAAAGCGCTCGGACGGTGTCTTCTGCGTGCCGCGCGGCGAGGTCGAGCCTACCCTTGGAAATCGCTGGACGTCCGCAACACACCCGATTGGGGATGGAAACTTCCGCCCCGAGATATCGGGCAACCCGCACCGCCGAGATGGCGTGGTCCGGTTCAAAGTAATTTGTGAAGGTATCCGCGAAGATCGCTATTTTTTCGCGCTCTCCAGGGGCGTCCTTGTGAACCCGTGTTTTGGCTCCTGTTGAGTGCCACCAGGACAAGAAGGTGCGGCGCGAGAACCTCGGTGGTGTGCGACTCCGGTCAAATCCGAAAACCAACTCCATCAACGCGCGGGTGGCAGAGTTGCGCATGACGGCATTCGACAGTGGCGCCAGGCGGCTGCCCCAGGCTGCCAGGAGGTCTGTTCGGGAAACCAGTATTGAACGCACAGGGACGCCGTTTGCCCGTTGGTATTGATGGAGAAACTCACTCTTTACGCGCGCCATATCAACTCCGGTGGGACATTCCGTCTTGCACGCCTTGCACTCGAGGCAAAGATCCAGCACCGGGTATAGAGCGGGATCGGTGAACCCGCCGGGACCCAACTGACCAGAGATAGCGAGACGTAGCGCATTGGCCCTTGCCCGGGTCGTGTCTGCTTCGTTGCGAGTGGCCATATATGACGGGCACATCGTCCCGGCGAGAGTCTTTCGGCAATCCCCAACACCGCCGCACTGCTCAACCGCTCGTGAAAGACCACCAAAATCGGAAAAGTCAAAAGCAGTGTCGAGTGAACGGGTGTCATATCGTAAACCGTATTTGAGGTTTTCTGTGCTTGCCGGAGCCCGCACAATTTTTCCCGGATTGAAAATACTATGCGGATCGAAGGTGTCCTTAATCTCGCAGAAAAGTCTGTAGATCAACGACCCGAACATCTTTTCCTGAAAGGGGCTACGCACCAGGCCGTCCCCATGCTCAGCGGAGATCGCTCCACCGTAATCCAGCACCAGATCCGAAACGCCTTCTCCGATCCGTTTAAATCTCTCTATGCCAGCCGAGGTTTTCATGTCGACCACAGGGCGGATGTGGAGCAGTCCAACGGAAGCGTGTGCGTAGAATCCGGCTTCGGTCTCGTTCTCCGCGAGGATCGATTGAAACCTTTCGATGTACCCTCGTAGCTGATCGGGGGGCACCGCGGTATCTTCGACGAAAGAGATCGATTTGGCATCGCCGCGCTGGGACATCGCCAGACCTAGGGCGGCCCTGCGGAGTTTCCAGATCCGGGCCTGAGCCTCCGCGCTTTCCGCCCGATAAATATGGTAGCCCAGTCCGCGCTGCCGAAGATCTTCCTCCAGCCGGTCGATCCGTGAAGGCAGTTCCTCCCCGTTATCTCCGAAAAACTCGACAATAAGAACAGCCCCGGGATCTCCCACGATGAATTTTCGCAGCGGTTCGAATTTTGTGTGTCCGCGGGTCTGGTCAAGAAGAAAGCGGTCCACCAACTCCACAGCTGATGGATCATGTTTGAGGATGACCGGGGCGGCCGACATCGCCTCCAGTAATTCGTCAAAGTGAACCGCGCAGAGAATGCGAGATTTCGGTAGTGGGACGAGGTGGAGCTTGGCAGCCACCATTATGCCCAAGGTACCCTCTGAACCAACGATGAGCCGGGCCAGGTTAAACGGTTCTTCCTCGCGGACAAAGGAGTCGAGATTGTATCCGCCGACACGGCGGTGGATGCGGGAAAAAGTGGATGAAATCTCGGAACGATAGTCCTCCGCGACTTCCCTCACCTTACGGTAGCAGACCCCTTCAATGTTGTTCTGGCCTGTTTTCGTGTCCAGTTCCCCGGACTCAATAGAATTCATTTCGACAACGCTTCCATCGGAGAGAACAACCGTAAGTGCGATTACGTAGTCGATCGTCGTTCCGTAAACCACTGCGCGGGTCCCTGAGGAGTTGTTGGACACCATGCCCCCGATGGTGGCACGATCCGAGGTTGACAGGTCGAGCGGGAGTTGCAGCCCGTGTGGTTTCAGTTGGGCATTGAGAACGTCGAGAACGATGCCGGGTTCTACCGTGACGGTTCGGTTCGCAAGGTCGAGTTCCAATACCTGGTTGAGGTGCTTGGAGAAATCGACCTGCAATCCGGAACCAATCGCCTGTCCCGCCTGGGACGTCCCGCCGCCGCGCGCTGTGATCGACACGCCGTGTTTCCGGCATAATTTGACGGTGCGAACGACATCCTCCCGGGTCCTTGGAATCGCCACGCCGACAGGAAGGATCTGATAGACGCTGGCATCGGTGGCATAGATTGCCCGGAATATCTTGTCGAACTTCACCTCTCCTTCGAGAGAGCGCTCGAGGTCACGTCGCAACATCTGAGCGACATCCGGGCCTGTTGGTCCTGTATTCATCCCTGCTCCGCGAGAATCCGCATCGCCGCATCGACGCCGCCTTTTTTGTGCGGAACACCGGCGAGTTCAAGCCCCATCTCGACGCCGCAAAGGGTTCCCATCAGCATGAGTTCATTGAAATGACCGAGATGGCCGATTCGGAATACCCTGCCCTGCACCTTGCCCAACCCTGTGCCAAGCGCCATATCAAATCGTTCCAGTATCAAGCGGCGAAGCTCGTCCGCGTCATAACCTTCGGGCATCATCACCGCGGTAAGTGAGTCTGAGTATTCCGCCGGTGAGATTGCGAGATTCTCCAATTCCCATCCCGACAATGCCTCACGGGTCGCTCGCGCCAAACGCGCGTGGCGGGAGAAGACTGAATCGAGACCCTCCTCAATAAGCATATCCAGCGCTTGATCAAGGCCGAATAATAAATTGGTGGCTGGCGTGTAGGGGAAAAATCCGGATTTATTCGCCTCGATGACCGGATCCCAGGCCCAATAGGACCGGCCAAGGCTGGCTGAGGCAGACGCTTGCAGCGCCCTTTCGCTGAGCGCATTGAATCCCAGACCCGGGGGCAGCATAAGCCCCTTCTGGGATCCTCCCACGGTTACGTCAACCCCCCATTCGTCGTGCCGATAATCCATCGACGCGAGCGAAGAGATCGTATCGACGATCAGCAGCGCCGGGTGCCCGGCCTCGTCTATCGCTCGGCGGACACCTGATATATTGCTGGTTATCCCAGTAGATGTCTCGTTATGCACCACAGCCACGGCACCTATCCGGTGCTCCTTGTCCGCCGTCAAGCGGTCAAAAATTCTTTCGGAGTCGACCCCGTGTCGCCAATCATCATCGATCCATTCAACCTCATATTCGAGGCGTTCCGCGACCCCGCGCCACAAGTGCGCGAATTGGCCCGTCTCATACATCAGCAAGAGATCCCCGCGGGAGAGGGTGTTGACCAGCGCCGCTTCCCAGGCCCCCGTGCCGGAGGATGGAAAAATTATCACCGGACCGGTTGTTTTAAAAACCTGCTTCAGCCGACCCAGAATCGAGAGGGTCAGTGAGGCAAACTCCGGGCCGCGGTGGTCAATCGTCGGCCGGGTCATCGCCCGCAGGACCCGGTCCGGGACGTTTGTGGGCCCCGGAATCTGCAAAAAATGGCGGCCTTCGTGAATTGTGGAAGTAACCATGGCTATTATTCAACGCCGAAGATCTGCATGAAAGCAGATGCCGAACCCGGGGGAATGTAACGGTGTAGTTTTAAATCTAAACGGTCATGTATGTCCGCGACGGGATACATCCGTGCCACCGCAAAAACCAGTATCCCCGTCACAACAACCCTTCCAGTATATTGCGAGTTGATTTTTTCATGATTTTATAACTTGAGTTTTAGGGCTTATTGCCTGCGAAGAGGCATAAGTTGCCTAGAATATAACAATGCTATAGTACAACAAGTTTAGTGATGCTTGAAATTTTCTGACTTTAATCTCTCAATGTAAACAAGTTCTTTGGTTAAAATGTTAATCTAATCGACATTTTTTCCTGAAAATCGTTGAATAGAGGCTGGTGTGATCGCCCAAAACACGAACATTACCGGTTGGAAAGCTTCTAGAACCTATCTCAAATTCGATGATGTTGAGATAGGTTCTAATCGCAAATAAATTGACAGTCGCCCCGTTTGCGGTAGCCTTCAGCCATGAAAAAAGGATTCTGTCTAACGACCTTGGTAATCATATTCTTATCTATTCTCAATTCGTTTGTTTCCGTTTGGGCCAAAGAAGAATCAGGTGAAGAAAAAAACGCCGGCAAAGACCTGTTTTCTTGGAAAGCGTTACCGGATTTTCCAGACGGAATCGGTGTTGCCTTACCTTATACCGGGGTGAGCAACGGCGCCCTCGTCATCGCTGGTGGAACTCATTTTGAGGGAAAAGGAGAGAACAGGAAAAAGGTTTGGACTGATAGCATTTACGTCTATGAGAAAGGAGGATCTTCTTGGAAAGGACCATTTAACCTGAAAAAACCGCTATCCTATGGCGCATCCGTCAATATAGATCAGGGAATACTCTGTATGGGAGGAAGTGATCCTGAAAAATGCCATACCGATGTTTACCTGCTCGAGTGGATTGACGGTAAAATAAGACAAACGCCCTGGCCGAACTTACCGGCGCCATGTATGTACATCGCTGCCGCCCTGGTCGGAAATGTTGTCTATGTCGCCGGAGGCCAACAATTGGTCGATACCGACAAGCCGACCCAAACATTGAGGAATTTCTGGGCTCTTGATCTTTCCAGCGAAACACCTGCTTGGAAAGAACTCGAACCCTGGCCGGGACCCGGTCGTATCTTACCGGTGGCCGCTTCACAGGGCGGATCCTTCTATCTATTCAGCGGGACCGATCTGATAGAATCCGAGGATGGTTCTCCCGGACGTAAGTATTTGAAAGATGCCTACCGTTATAGCCCTGAGGAAAAAAAGTGGACCCGGCTGGCCGATAGCCCCCGCATTTTATTCGCGGCGGCCTCACCGGCTTTCGATCTTGGGGAATCACGGATCGCAATTTGTGGCGGCTATGAAGGCGTCGACACTGGCGGCAGCGAAAAAGAAAAGGCCATGCGTGTCGGTCTATTCCGGGATATCTTTATCTATAATACTGCCACCGACACATGGTCGACGAAAGGTGAAATACCCTCGAATCAAATCGTGACGAATGCCACCAAATGGGGCAGCAGCTACGTAATCCCAAGCGGTGAAGTCGGCGGCGGAGGCATTCGCAATCTCAATGTGTATGTCGGTAGACCACGTTGATTCGAAGGTGATTCTTCCTGTTTGGCCTGAACGGAGAAATTTGAACAATGGATGAGATTCCCAATATTCTGGCGTCGCGTTATGCTTCCCCGCCGATGGCCGCAATCTGGTCGCCGTCTGGAAAAATTATCCGTGAGCGGAAATTCTGGATGGCCATCCTGAAGGTTCAAAAGGAACTCGGTTTGAATATTCCGCAGGAGGCCATCGAGGCCTATGAATCAGTATTGCCGCAGGTCGATATCAGGAGCATACTGCGACGGGAACGGCTCCTCAAGCATGACGTCAAGGCCCGCATCGAGGAATTTTGCGCCTTGGCCGGACATGAGCACATACATCAAGGGATGACTAGCCGCGATTTGACTGAAAATGTGGAGCAATTGCAGATTCGGGAGGCTCTGCAGCTTGTTCGCCAAAAAGCTGTCGCTGCCCTCCTGGCGCTCTCCCGACGTGCCGAGCAGTGGAAAGGGCTGGTCTTGACTGCCCGGACCCACAATGTGGTCGCCCAACCGACCACCTTGGGCCGCCGCCTGGCCATGTTCGGTGAAGACCTTCTAATGGGTCTAGGCCGCCTGGACCAATTGATAGAAAATTACCCGGCGCGTGGCCTCAAAGGAGCGGTCGGAACCCAGGCGGACCAACTCGCCTTTTTCGATGGCGATTCTGCCAAGGTAGAAGAGTTGGAGGCCAGGGCGCTGCAGCACCTTGGATTCGAAAGTGTCTTAACCGCTCCAGGCCAGGTTTATCCGCGCAGTCTGGATTTTGAGGTGGTCAGCGCGTTGGTCCAACTGGCCTCCGGACCGGGGGCATTTGCCACAACATTGCGGTTGATGGCCGGCCAGGACCTGGCCGGCGAAGGTTTCGACAAGGATCAGGTAGGTTCCACTGCCATGCCCCACAAAGTAAATTGCCGCAGCAGCGAGCGCATTGGGGGATTTTGCGTAATTCTGGAGGGGTACCTTGCCATGGCCGCCAAATTGTCGGGTAGCCAGTGGAACGAAGGCGATGTCTCCTGTTCGGTCGTGCGACGGGTGTTTCTGCCAGACAGTTTTTTTGTCATCGACGGATTATTGGATACATTTCTTACCATCTTGCAAAAGATGGAAATTTTCCCTCAAGCGATTGAACAGGAAAATCGTCGATACCTGCCCTTTCTCAGTTGCGCATCGATTCTGACAGAGGCGGTGCGGTCTGGAACAGGGCGCGAGACCGCCCATAAACTGATCAAAGAACACGCCTTGGCAGCAGCGGTGGACATTCGGGCCGGACAGGCGGGGGAGAACGCCTTGATCGAAAGACTGGCGGCTGATTCCCGTTTGGGATTGAGTTATGAGAAATTGAAAACAATCACCAATCAGGAAGATAAACTCCTTGGCAGAGCCCGATCCCAGGTTGATACCTTCATTTCCAGGCTATCTCCTTTGAAAAAGCGTTTTCCGCAAGCTGATAGCTACCTCCCGGAGGAAATTCTTTAGGTGACGGGGTTGGAAACTGTGAGGCAGGACTTTATTTTACAAAAAAAGAATTTGCCTTATGGTCGGCATGCATTTCTGGTGTCTGCTCGATTTTAAATTAAGGAAGCAAAGCAAATGGCGGAAGAACTTACAGGAAATTGTTTGATCGCACAATCGGGGGGTCCGACTACGGTCATAAACTCCAGTTTGGCGGGAGTAATCACGGAGGCTCTAAACCACGAGGAGATAGAGGAAATCTATGGCGGCTTACACGGAATTTTGGGTATTTTAAAGGAAGACCTGGTCGACCTGGCGGAGGAATCGCAGCAAACAATAAGAGGGTTGCGCCATACCCCGTCTTCGATTCTGGGCACCTGCCGGTTTAAATTGAAAAAGGCGCAGGACTTCGATCGCGTGCTGGCGGTTTTTAAAGCCCATAACATCCGCTACTTTTTTTACATCGGTGGAAACGACTCTCAGGATACCGCGGACCATATATCCAAACTGGCTCGCGAACGGGGATACCCCCTTCGCGTAATCGGCATTCCCAAGACGGTGGATAACGACCTTGTTGCTACCGACCATTGCCCAGGTTATGGCAGTGTCATCAAATACGTTGCCACCACGGTGAGGGAAATTGCCGGAGACAACGAGAGCATGGGTCAGGGAGACCTCGTTTCCATCCTCGAGGTAATGGGCCGCAATGCCGGCTGGATTGCCGCCGGCTCCACCCTGGCCAAACGCCGGGAACACCCCAACGACCCTCCGCACCTCATTTATCTTCCGGAGGTGGCCTTCTCTCCACAAAAATACCTTGATGACGTCCAGCGGATTCTCAGCAAGAGGAATTACTGTTTTGTAGTGGTGGGCGAAGGCTTGGTCGACCAGGATGGTAATTACCTGGCCACAGCCGGCGCCCAAACCGATTCCTTTGGACACGCCCAACTGGGAGGAGCAGGCGAATACTTGCGCGGCCTGGCCCAACAACACCTGAGCGTGAAGGCGCGCACGGCCAAGCTCGGCATAAGCCAGAGGGCTGCCGCCCATTGCGGTTCGCAAACGGACAACGATGAATCTTTCATGGCCGGGCAAGCTGCCGTAAAAGCGGCTGTCGTGCAGGGGGAAACGGACAAAATGGTGACTCTCATCCGCGGCGATGGCGATCAATACAGTTGTGAGACCGGCCTCTGTGACCTCGAAGATGTGGCCAACGGCGTGAAAATGGTTCCCGTTAGCTGGATAAACGACGATGGAGTCAGCCTTAATTATCAATTCACCAAATATGCCCTCCCCCTGATTTCGGGAGAAATGAATATACCCTATGAAAACGGGGTTCCCAAATTCGTCCATCTCGATAAAATTCGGGTTAGGAGATTGCTCGATCCCCATGTTTTTGAGTAGAATTGAGCCTTTCCCCACTAAGAGGGTGTCTAAAAAGTATAACGGGCAAGGCTGTCCCCGGCAGGTTTCATCATAGCGCATCACCCTGACCGGCTTCGAAATACCAGCGGAGACCTTGGTGTTTCTGGCTCAAGCGCCATCGGAAGGAGATTCAGATCGACTGAATTCCAACCCTATTTCAAAAAACCACCTTTTCTGTGGAAAAATAAAAATACGGTTATCACTTGCAAAAATGATGGATAAGTGGTTATTATACTTTAAACGTTTGGCGTTTGCTAGAAATCAACGTTAGAGGAGACTCCGAAATGGTGAAAAGAAAAAATCCAATAAACAAGGGCATATCACGGATCGACTCAGGTTCCACCCACGGTTGGTTTGTGAGGGGATATAAAAATGGGGAGACCTATTCCAAATTATTCAGTGATCTAAAATGCGGGGGCAAAAGAAAGGCCCAAAGACTGGCTCGGGAGCACCGTGATGAACTTCATACCCGCCTCGGTAAAATACTTACCAAAAGACGGGCACGCTGAATTAGTTTTCTCCCTTAATAGGCATCCCTCCTTCCCTGCCTGCTAACCATATACCCGTTCCGACAAGAAACGGGCTGAATTATATGTCTGAGCCTTTTTAAGGAAGGTGCAGCCGCCGCGGGCTATTGCACACGGTGTAAATTTGTTATTTATTTGCTCCCGCAACACGAAGGTGGGCCGCCAACAGCAATCCGCTCCAGTAAATAATCAGGAAGCATTAATTGAGGAAACTGAACCTGGTCATCCCACGACGTTGGTGGCGGGGAGTAGCTCTTTAAGGCTATCGGGTTCCTTTTCCTTGGATGTCCTATTAATTTTCTTGTGAAGTGGAATCGCCTGATTCTTCTTCTGCGGCGGGCTCTTTGGAAGTATCCTGAAGAAGTTCGTCGTCAAGGCCGAGAGCCTCTTTCACCAGATCAAAGAGATCGTCGCTTTGCGGAGCCACCAGAAGGCTTCCGGCGCCGCTATCGAAAACGTAAGTGTAGCCTTCCCGGGTGGCCACTTCCCGGATGGCATCCCGCACGCTCTGGGCAATGGGCTGCATGGACTCATTCTCTTTTTTCTGCACGGCTTCCTGGGCGGTACGCTGAAATTCACGAATTCGGTTCTCTATCTCCCGAATTTCGACTGTTTTGGCATTTTTGATCTCTTCCAGCCAATCACTTTCTTTGGCCTGGTATTCCTCGACCTTGGTTTTCAGCTCACCGGTCATTTCCTTTAATTGTTGATCCAGGGTCTTGGCATATTCCTGCAGGACTTTTTGAGCCGCTTTGCGCTGGGGCATACTAAAGATCAATTGATTGGTATTGATGTGCCCGAGTTTCTCCTCAGCTTGCCCATGGGAAATAACGGCAGAGCTCAACAAGAAAGCCATGCCCAGAAAGTAAATTGTTAATTTTTTCATAGTTAATGTGTTTTAACTCACTAGTGATCAGCGGAACATTGTCCAGACAAACCTTCCTCCTCCCAGTCGACTTCTGCGCCGGGTCCGTTCAAACGGCTGACCACGATGGTAACCGCCAGGGAAAGCAGGAATGAGGGAGCCAATTCCTCCATCATGGCAAATTCCAGCAATAGGGGCGGGATTTCCTCCACACCGAGGACATGGGCCCAGGAAGGCCAGAATTTGAAGAAGATCACACCGAAAAAACCGGTTCCCATACCGGCAATGGCGCCCGCACGGTTTAAACCTTTCCAAAATAATGAAAGAATGATGACCGGGCAAAAAGTCGCCGCAATACCCGACCAGCCAAATATGATGAACCAGAATATTGTCCGGCTGGGAGAAAGCGCCGACACGGCCAGGGCAATGCCAAGGGCGATAAAGGAGATCAATATGGTGAGAGTGCGGCAAAGGCGAGTCATGGCCGCATCGGAGATCTCGGGATGAATGGTTTTCTGGTAAATATCACGCACTAAAGCGCTGGCCGCCAGTAGAAGAAGTGAATCCAGGGTACTCATTATGGCGGCCAATACAATGGCGATGAAGCAACCCGAGATTAGCAGGTTAAAAAGATCACCGGTCATTAGGGGAAGGATTTTTTCACATCCGGCCCCCAGCAACTGGATCAGCTCCTCGCCTTGCAAACCCGCTTTGTCGAACATCACCCGACCGGCCATACCCGCAAAAACAGCCCCGGTATCGGCCAGCAATGTCCAGACAATGGCCACCACCGTTCCCTTTTTCAATTCACGGGGATCCCTCAGGGCGATAAAGCGGACAAAAACCTGGGGAGACCCCAAAAACCCCAGCCCAATGGCAAAAAGGGAAACAATACCTGCCAGGTTGGCGAATTGCAGACCTCCAGCACCCCAAATCGATGTGAGCCCACCGGGCAGGCTTTCCAATCCGGCCCAAAGATTGCCCAGTCCGCCCAGGTGAATAATTCCAGCCACTGGCAATATGATCAATCCAGCCAACATGAGTATGCCCTGGATCAGATCGCTCCAGGCTACCGCCACGAATCCGCCGGCCACCGTATAAGCCAAAACAACCAGAAACCCGACCGTAAGGCCCGCATGGTAATTCCAGCCGAGAAAACTCTCGAAGGCTTTTCCGGTGGTGTCGAGCTGGGCGGAAATATAAATGGTTGGAAAAATAACCAAAGCCAGGGCTGCCACGATGCGAACCAGGTGGGTTGTGTCTCCCAGGCGGCTTTCCAGAAAATCGGGCACGGTGATGGAACCGTACCGATCCGTCAGCCTTTTGAATCGATGGCTCATGGCAATCCAGCAGAGGGAGACCCCGAGGACTTCACCAAAAACTACCCACATGGCCCGCATTCCCATAAGAGCCCCAAATCCCGTAAGACCCAGCAGTAACCAGCCCGATTCCCCGGTCGCTCGGGCCGAAAAGGCTACCACCCAGTAGCTCATTTTCTTGCCCCCGACAAAGAAATCTTTCAGGTCGAGGATTTTTCTCGAAGCAACCACCCCGATGCCGAATACAGCCAGAAAATAAAACGCCACAACTGAGAGTTGAACCGCTTGTTCCATCAAATCATTCCTTTAGAGGGCGTCTAATAAGTGGAAATGTGCGATGGTGCGCAGCGGAATCGAAGCAGCGCAAGGCGGTTTCTCGCGTAGCGGGCTGCAAGCCCGTGAGCGCGAAACCAACGCCGCGACCTTCGGTGCCCGCCCGCATCCCATTGGGACAGAGTGTTTTGAGGCATCAGCGGCGTTGCATCAAC
>JAJFLV010000105.1 GCA_021772535.1 Opitutales bacterium
CAGGATTTCCCGCAGGGTCAGGTTTTCCGAACCGAGGATGTAGCGCTCGCCAATTTCACCTTTTTTGAAGGCCAGTAAATGTCCTTCAGCCACGTCATTGACATGAACAATATTAAGCCCGGTATCAACGTAAGCAGGCATCTTCCCATCGACGGCATCCCGGATTAATCTTCCGGTAGGGGTCGGTTTTATGTCCCGCGGGCCGACCGGGGTTGAGGGATTTACGATGATAACGGGCAAATCCTCCTCCCGCGCCATTTTCCACACCACTTCCTCAGCCAGGAACTTGGATCGTTTGTAATGGCCGATCATATTGGCAAGGGCGACGGGGGTTGTTTCGTCCGCCGGGGTTCCATCGGCATGCAAACCAAGGGTGGCTACACTGCTGGTGTAAACGATGCGCTCTACTCCGGCCTTGGCTGCTGCCTGCATAATACCGCGGGTGCCTTCAACATTGATTTGATAAATTTCTTCCGGTTGGGGAACCCATAACCGGTAATCAGCCGCCACATGGTAAAGAGCCTGACATCCATCGATGGCGGAATCGAGCGATGAGCGATTGGTAAGATCGCCGGTAACAATCTGCACCGGCAAGCCATCGAGGTTCGTTTGGTTGCTCCCTTTACGCGCAAGAGCCCGCACACTGTGTCCTTCGGCCAGTAAAAGGCGCAATATAGCGGAACCGACAAACCCGGTGGCGCCTGTTAGAAGGATTTCCATTGTGCGGACGATTGAGGGTTTATTCTGGCTTTGAGTTGTTTAGAAAAGCCGGTAGCGCAAGCAAGGTAACAAGCAGCGTGAGGGCCACACCGAGGGTGAGTAACTGGCCCATGCTGGCAGTTCCCCGATGGGTGAGAAACCCAAGTGTGCCGAAACTGGAAATGGTTGTTAGAGAGCTGAAAAAGATACCCCTCGCAGTGCTTGTATGGAGCAGGGAGGCGCTGTCCGAAACCGGTTTTCGTAAACGGTAAACCATGTGCACCCCGTTGTCCACCCCGAGTCCGAGCAAGAGGGGCAGGGCGATAATATTGGCGAAGTTAAACGGCATATCGAGAAGCACGGTGGCCGCTCCGGTCAAAGTTCCCGCCACCACCAGGGGGAAAAGGACGAAAATAGGATCGCGGATGTTGCGAAAAACGAGAAACAGGAGCAGGGCAATCAGGATGATAGCGCTGATAAATGCTTGCTTGAAGGAGCCGATAATGGCTGTTCCCGCCTCAAGAATGAAAACCGGGCCGGCCGTGGCGCCGTCGGAAATAGTTCTCACTTCGCCCACGAAGCGCTTGAGAGCATCATTATCGCTGATGTCCTCCTCTGGAAATACCTGTAGGCGATAATCGCCCTCCTTGCTCAACCAGCGTTGGAGTAAATCTTCCGGTAATTCGTCCCGCGTGAATGGTTCGGAGGACAACGAAGCCTGCAGCGTATTGAGCGAGATCGGTAAGGTGGCCATCAGGCTGTCTTCCAGATCCGACACACGTTTCACACCCTCTTCGAAACCTCCACTTTCCAGGGTTTCCAGCATTTTTTCCAGAAATTTGCCAGTGTGGGTAAGTTCGACCGAACGGTCGGCCCCTTCCGGATTTTCTGCCAGAGTAGTCAGAAAACTGCGGATCTTTAAAATTTGTTCCTCATATGTTGGCGGTTCGTCTTTGGGGGAGCTGAAAAGCTGGGGCCCTAATATCAGGTCGATGTCTTCCACCATGTAATACTTTTCCTCCTGATCATCCGGCACGAAGGTGTGAAGAGATACAACCTTGTCCACAGTGTTCAATTTCTCCATTTCTTCGGCCCAACGACGGGCGGTGTCGTCGTCCTTGGCCAAAACGATTATTGTGCTCGGGTGCTTCCCCGTCGTTTCGATGATATCGTTGACCAGGACTATCGATTCCGCCGTAGGATCGCGAAGTTTCAACGGATCGTATTCAAAGACAATTTTCGGCAAAAAGAGAACCGCTACGGCCACAAATACAAAACTCAGCAGGCGAATCGGGCTTGCGTGGCGGGAGGGCAGGTTTTTTAACGGCTCCAGCAATTTACCCGTTATGGGACCGCCCGGCCTTCCCGCCGTGGGAGCAGGCAGCAGATTAAGAATCGCAGGCAGTACCGTCAGGCTGACAAACAGGCTGATGAACATGCCCGTGCCGGATATCAGACCGAGTTCGGAAACCCCCGCATAATCGGTGGGGACGAAGGCGAAAAACCCGATCGAAGTTGATAGGGTGCAAAGAAAAATGGATGGACCGATATCGAGGACGCTCTCCCTCAGGGCATCCTTTCTGGAAAGCCCCTGGTGCAGAAAGGCAAGGTAGCGTAAGCAAATATGGATGGCATAATCCACCCCCATGCCTATGTAAAGGATTGCGAAAGCAATTGATATCAGGTTCAGGTAACCGATGGACAGGGTGGCGAATCCGGAAGTGAAAAGAATGCCCATCAGGAGGATCGCAAATGTCGTTCCGACCAGCGTTATCGAACGCAAACCGACCGATAAAGCGATCAAAACAAGTATCAACGAGGCCACCCCGGCGGCGGTCGATCCGGATATGAGGCTGCTCAATTCATCGTGGGCCAGTGCCGCTCCACCCGTCACCCGCACTCGAATACCCTTGGAGTTGTCCTCATCCAGTTCTTTGCCGATGGAGTGAATTTTATCCAGAATTTTAGATGCCGGCAGGAGTTGATTGTAATCGAAAACAGCCTGGGTTATGACCAAACGCCGACGATCCTCCTCGCTGGAATCCTTGTCGCTCATCACCTCCTGCCATGAGAGGTAATAGGGCTTATCTTCAAGATTGGCCTGGAAAACTTCGTTGATTTTGGCAAAGACCGGATCGAGGTTTAAATCCTCGTCATCCGCTAGTTCCTCAATGCCGATTTCCAACATTTCGAGAAGTCCGCGCAGGCTCTGGTCCCGATGAAGCGAAGCCAGCAGGGGCTGGGCCTTGGCCAGATTGTCGGCCAGATCCTCCAGCTTTTCCATGGAGGGAAACATGAGACCGTTTTCCTCCAGAAATTTTCCTCCCCTGGGTTGAAAGGTATTCTTGAAATTGGCCACATCCGCCTTCAAACGCTCGGCTAAAATCCTGGCGCCGTCCCGGGCGAATTCCGGTGTATCGGCTTCCACGGCGATTACCAGACCATCCTTATATTGGGGAAATACATTCTGATAATGGGCATAGGTTTTTCGGAACGGAAGCTCCGGTGAGATCATGTCGCTGGTACTGGTGTTGATCTTCAGGTTGTTGGCCGTGTAGTAGTAAACGAACGCGCTCAACACAATCGATAGAACCACGATCGTGCCCGACCATCCCAAAACCAAGCCAATCCACATTTTTAGAAATCGGCGTAAAATATCTTCCAGCTTTTTAATCATACAGTTGGTAAAGGCTTTTTTAAGAATCTGTTAGGCTGCCAAAGGTCAACAAGATTGCTTCGTTGGAGTCTCCTGCTGTTGGTAATATTCCTTGCCTCATTCATTGCAATAATCCCGTAAAAACCCCACAAAGGTGTCTATTGACGCAGAAAGTCAGGTTCTTTTAACTTTTGTTCCAACATGGAAAAAATAAAGAAACCTCGGAAAAGAACCCGGCCTACTTTGATTCTGGGGGCCATGCCCTCGGAAACGGTCCCCATTGAGGCCCTTATGAAAATGTCCAAATCCGGCCTTTCGGATGGATTTCCCTGCCATCAGGGGCGGCTTCACGGCCATCCCGTGGTAGTGGGAACGACCGGGGTGGGCATCACCAATTCGGCTATGTGCGCGGCTCTTTTTATTGCCCGGTTTCAGCCCGGTGAGTTGATTTTTACGGGGTCTGGAGCCCGCATTAATCAGAAATTGCGCACCGGCGATGTGATCATTGCAAAAAAGTCCATTCACCACTGCGCCGGTAACTTAACCGATAATGGGGTCATCTATCGCAAAGTGCGGGGACCGACCAAGGGTTCCATGACCCATTATGCCTTCAGCGCAGATCCTGGTTTACTGAAATTGGCCAAAGAAGCGGCCAGGAACTATATTCCCGGCAACGTCAAAGTGGGCGACCAGTGCTACCGGCCAATCGTCCGAGTGGGATCGGTCTGCTCGAGCGATTTATTTGGCGTTACCAGTGCAAGGATTAAGGATATTCGCAATAAACTGGGTTGCGACCTGATGGAAATGGAAAGTTCCGCCGTGGGGCAGGTCTGTCATCACCTGAAAGTTCCCCACCTGGTCATCCGCAGCGGCAGCAACTCCGCCCAACCTGACCCTGGAGTCCACTACCGTCGCCTGGGCCAAATCGCCGCCCGCCAAGCCGCCCTTTTTACCATCCACCTGGTGAGCATGCTGCCGGAATCGCAGTGACCGATTTATTGATATGGGGGCCATTTTTTCAACCGAAGATTACAGCTGAGCATAGATTCGGAACGGGATCGAAATGGTCGATTGCTTTGAATCATTCCCTAGCCCGGATATTTCATAAAAAAAGTATCGCTGATATGCTATCCTGCTGATATACAGCAGGATAGCTTAAATATTATAGCAATATCAGCGATGACAAAAGGTAAACAATTAGAATTAAAGTTGACAAGGGTAAAAGGGCGGTGAGGTTACTTCGGATGCCGGGCTGCTTTTGATCCGGGAAGTGGATCGGCGGTTGGGTTTGACCGAACGAGCGGCCCGGCAGTTAGTGGACAAACGGCAAAAGGGTAAAGTGCGCCATGAGATGGTTGGGATGCTGCGGCAGCGCGTTTACGGGTTGGCCACCGGTTATGAGGATTTGAACGACTTTGACACCCTGCGCCACGATCCATTGTTGCAAACGGCAACGGGGCGGACCGAAGCGTTAGCCAGCGCATCGACTTTGTGTCGTTTTGAGAACGGTCAGGATCGGCGGACAGCTTTCTCTGAACGAGCTGCTGGTCGAACAGTTCATCGATTCCTTTGCCGAGGCACCCGAGGAGATCATCCTGGACTTTGACGGCACCGACAATGCGGTGCACGGCAACCAGGCGGGACGCTTTTTCCACGGTTATTATGATTGTTACTGTTTTTTGCCGCTGTATGTTTTTTGCGGCGACCAACTGTTGGTTGCTTATCTGCGGTCGAGCAGGACCGATGCGAGCAAGCACGCCGGTGCTATTCTGAAGTTGTTGGTTAAACGGATTCGCCAAAGCTGGCCCCATACGCGGATCATTTGGCGTGCCGACAGCAGGTTCTATCGGGACCGGATTCTCTCGTGGTGCGACCGCAACGAGGTTCGCTACATGGTGGGAGCGGTCAGCAATGGGCGCTTGCAGCAAGCTGGCCAGCAGTTGCAGGAACAAGCCAAGCAATTATTCGAGCTAACCGGCAAAAAGCAACGGCTGTTTCAGGACTTCGAGTATACCGCCGATTCGTGGCGATGGTTGCGTTTTGTTATCCACAAAGCCGAACACAGCGGACAGGGAGCCAACCCGCGTTTCGTCATAACAAATCTGGAGGGCGATCCCGCCGCCTACGCCATGGCCGTCAGAAACAAGGAAAGCGCCCACCGCTGCACAGCCCTCCGCCAAAAAATAAAATCCCTCCTCCCCTAACAACAATCCGCTACGTAGAATAAAGTAGCCAACGTTCAATGATAGTTACTAGAACCTATCTCAAATTAAAGTAAAATTGTAAAACAAACCGAGGATTGGATTAACGGGCAGCTTCGCTACGCACAACATCTTGCGCCAAAAGTATTATAAAACAGTCAGGATTAGAAAAATGAAATATGCCATTGTGATAGAAAAAGGCGAGAGCTCATGGGGTGCCTATGTGCCGGATTTGCCAGGTTGCGTCGCCGTGGGAGAGACTAGGGAAGAAGCGGTGCAGCTCATCCGGGAAGCG
>JAJFLV010000106.1 GCA_021772535.1 Opitutales bacterium
CGGAGATGATGGGATTCCCGAGCGGATACGCAGACAACGGCTGGTTGCGCGGCCGGCGATTTGGCGAACCGCGGGAATACATACTGTCTCAAATCAAGGAGCGCGGAGCACGGGGCGAGCACATGCCGCTCATGTTTCACGACGACACGGTCTGGATCGACGTGGATGACAAGGAACTGGACATCGTGCGCCTGGTGGCGGACGCAGGGCGCAACGCCGGATTCGAACTGGTCACACATGAGGAGTGTTATCGGAGGAAATCCCTTTGGGCCGACATCGATCCAACTGCGGTAAATCATTCAAAATGAAAAAGCCGTTGGGCCGTTTAATATTTCGAATTCCGGCCTTGGTAATCGCTGTCGGCGGGATCGCGATCCTGCAGGCCGGTCAAGTGAAGCCACCATCAGATCATGACGTTTCCCAGTCCATGACCGAGCATGGTTTCACGGTAACGTTGCATAAAGTTGAGGAGAGAAGCGATGGCGTTCAATTATTTGTCGGCCTTGAAAATCAGGGAAATGAGCCGGTGTTTTTTTACGATGTTAACACCGAGATCTGGCAGGGAGAAAAGCGTTATGAACCGGAACGTGTTTTTGGTTCACCGGCAGAGTTGCCGAGTAAAGTACCACCCGGCTCGCGGGTGGAAGGAGTCATTCTCTTTCCCAAATTGGCTCCCGAAGCAAATGAGATTATGATTCGTTTTCCACGTCCGGCCAGGGCAACTCGTGATGAAGCGTGGAATCCCATCGAATTCCGCTGGCCCTTACCATTGCCTACGGCATCACCAACGGATACGGTCGCACCGACAGCCGCCCCTTCGAGTGTGAACTCTGCGCGCGTCGTCATCATCAAAGCAGACGATCTCAGAGCGCCTTCCGCCAACTGGGACCAATTTATAGAAGTCTCCGCCAAGAGACGGATCAAAGTTTCGATTGGCATCATCTGTGATTCTCTGGTGGGAGGCGATGCGGGTTATTTTACCTGGCTTCGTTCGAGGCAGAATAGTGGAGAAGTGGAGTTTTGGAGTCACGGGTGGGACCACCAAAGATTGGGAGAAGGCCGGGCCATCAGTGAATACGGTGGCAGTGGTTACGCCTATCAGAAAAAACACCTCACTGATTCCCAGGAGATCATGCGGAAAATTCTCGGCAAACCGCCGGTCGCTCTGGGCACACCGTGGAACGAGTTCGATCATGATACGGTTCAAATCGTCAACGAAGATCAAAACGTGCGCCTATTTTTCGGTCACAAAGAGGGGATCTTTGGGGCGGGAAAAATAGTCGTGCGGATGCTGCAGGCTGAAGCGAACGGCACGGGCAATCCGGATTTTTCCAAGTTCAAGAAACTTTATGAATCGCAGAAAACACTCCCCGGTGTGATTGCGTTGCAGTTTCATCCGCCAGCCTTTCAAGAACGCAGTTTCGTCGAATATGAACGGATGCTCGATTTCCTTATTCAAGAGGGGTGTATCTTCTTGCTGCCACAAGAATACCTCGACCGCCTCGATGGAAAATTCACGACAACGGCCACCGTTTCGCATTGACGGCCTCATTCGTGGTTTATTATGGATTGAATTGGGCCGAAGCCGGTGCGCTCCTACGCAATCACTCTCCTATCAACGAGGAAACGGGACGATTTCCATCAATGTTCAGTCCCCAAAATACAGAAATTTACCATGCAGGAAATATTCAACACCCATCCCAACGATTATTGCACGCTGACTCCGGTCGAACTCCGCCAACGATTCCATATAGGCGGGCTCTTCGAATTGGGTCAATGCAACCTCTCGTATTGGTATGAAGATCGCACAGTGTTGGGCGGCGTTACTCCTAGCATCATCCCGCTTGCCTTGCCGACGCCCGGTGCGCTGGTGGCGGATTCATTTTGTGAACGCCGGGAACTGGGCATCATCAACCTCGGCGGAGCTGGCGGGGTGCAGGTGGGCGGCGATGTGCACATTCTGGGGCCGCGTGACGGGCTCTATCTTGGCCGTGGGACGGCCAACCCGGTGTTCTCATCGGAAGATCCAGACAATCCAGCGCGGTTTTATTTAGTGAGTTTTCTGGCGCATGCCACGCACCCCGTCAGTGTACGGAAGTTCGAGGAGATCGAGGGACTTAATCTCGGTTCCCCGGAAGGAGCAAATGCGCGTACTCTCTACAAGTATTTCGCCCCCGGGCTTGTGCCGACCTGCCAGTTGGTGATGGGACTCACCTTAGTGGCCCGCGGGAGCACATGGAATACGATTCCGCCACACACCCACAATCGCAGGTCGGAGGTGTATTGTTACTTTGGTCTGCAATCGGATGAAGTGGTCATGCATTTTATGGGTCCGCCTGAGGCCACCCGGCATATTGTCATGCGCGCAGGGGAAGCGGTGCTGTCACCTTCCTGGTCGATCCATTGTGGCGCTGGCACTGGTGCATACGGTTTCGTCTGGAGCATGGGTGGGGAGAATCAGGAATTCACCGACATGGATGCGGCTCCGCTCTCGACCTTGGTCTGAAGTGACAACGATGGACCACGGCACACCCAGTTTCAATTTGGCCGACGAGGTTGCTGTAGTGACCGGCGGTTCTCAGGGCATCGGGGCCGCCATCGCGATTGGTCTGGCCAAAGCTGGGGCAGATGTCGCCGTGGTGGCTCGGGGGAGTTGTGAAAGCACGGTGGCCTCCATCGTTGCAGCCGGTCGCCTCGGCGTGGCGGTCAATGCTGATTTGAGTCGACCGGGCGCCGGAGAGTCCGCACTTGAGCAGGTCGAACAGCTTTTGCGCATTCCCAGTATCTTGATTAACAATGCCGGAATCATCCGCCGTGCCGCATTCACTGACTATTCCCGGCAGGATTGGGACGACGTGATGGCCGTGAACCTCGACGCTGTGTTTGAGTTGAGCCAAGTATTCGCACGTGACTGTATCGCAGCCGGACATCGCGGACGCATCGTCAATATTGCCTCCCTGTTGTCATTTCAGGGAGGCATTCGGGTGGTGGCCTACACTGCGGCGAAGAGCGCGATCCTAGGCATAACCCGGGCCTTGGCGAACGAACTGGCACCCCAGGGCATAAACGTAAACGCAATTGCTCCTGGTTACATCGCAACGTCCAACACGGCCCCTTTACGCGCCGATTTCGCACGCAATGCCGCTATCCTTGATCGCATCCCGGCCGGGCGCTGGGGTGAACCTGAAGACCTAGTTGGGGCGGCAGTTTTTTTATCTTCGTCCGCCGCCTCTTACGTTCATGGCGCCGTATTGCCAGTCGATGGAGGTTGGCTCGCCCGTTAACCCTCCCACTACAATCCCTCTTATTGTCCTGCCTCTACCAGCGCAAAAGGCTCCTTTTGCTCGTTTGGCCCGGATGTTGCGCCTGTGTCTAGGTTATTGATGTACACTGGAAAAAGTGGACCTCACTCTTTAACTGGATGCTCAGTTACAACCGAGTGGACCAAAATCCCCTAAGATTTGTAAAGAAAGTCAGCAACATTAGGAGAACTTTTGACACGCAATTGCAACTGGCTGGCGCTTCACCTTTGGCCGTTCAAAAATTGATGCGCCATAAAGATATCAAGCTGACCGCCAAAACCTATTTTGATGCCGAGCAACTTGGATTGCATCGCGAGATTGTGAAACTTCCTAATCCTCTATCCTCACACATAGCCTCACAAAATTCCGGCCATAACGGTAAAGGTCGGTCCCAGATTGTCCTAAGTGAAATAACGTTAAAAGAGAAAAGTAGCTCAAAAACTGTTGATATTGAGGAAATTAGGACACTTCTGTCCAGGATTTTCCAGATTTTTTCTAACGGTGAATTGGTGCTCAGGGGGGGACTTGAACCCCCACACCTTTCGGCATACGCCCCTCAAGCGCACGTGTCTACCAATTCCACCACCTGAGCATTTGCACTGCGATTTCTACTCCAACTATCAGTTTAGCCTTTGAGGGCAGAAAGGCCAGTGTTGCCTTATGAAAAGAGTTGAAGGCACTCCACCAAAGCAATCACGCCCCTGATTTCAAGACTTTTCTCCAGAGAATGTTCAAAATGGAATAAACCATTTATCATCTGCATCTTTATTTATAGTGCAGTAATGGTTTCACTATCCAAATCACGCCCGGAATGGTTCTTCGTTGCCGGGACTTGACCTGGTGATGAATTTTTGACTTTATCATCTGTTTGGAAATCGGCTCATGGATGATGAAAAACAAAAGGAGGAGACAGGCGAAAGCAGTTCCTCCAATGCGGAAATACCCGCAGAGACCAAGCAAGTTGACTTGAGCGACTTGCAGGGGTTTTCCATTGGACCTACCTGGGGCGATCCAAATTACACTGAATCGTCGAAACAGCATGTGGAAACCCGCACTACTAGGGATCGGCGCCCGCCTTCTAAAGGACGCTCCAGTTTCCGTGCTCGGGAACGTCCCGATAGGCGTCCCACCCGCCCGGAAGGATCCCGGGGCGATACCAAGTTCGGCAGGAGACATGAATTAAAAGCGCCCTTCAAACCGGTTGTGGGGGTCAATTTTTATCCTGAGGATGCTCCCTTTCGCGCCCTCTGCCAGGCCATGCGGCAATCTTGCCGCACTTATGAGCTATTTGAATTAACCCGCTTGATTCTGGAAAAACCGGAACGTCTTGTGGTGGCCCTTTCTCCCCTGGCAGGAACCGATGAAGGTTTGAAGCAGTTTTATATCTCCGTCCCCGATAATCTTCCTTTCGAGTCGGAGGAGGAGGCGGTTACCCATTTAAGGAATTCTCATGCGGATATGTTTTTCCAACTTGAATCTGTGGAAGTAGAACCTCCCAGAGGTGTATTCAAGAGCGTCAACCGCTGTTCAATAACGGGGGAACTGCTCGGCCCTCCCAATTTCCACCGTTACAGCCAGATCGAGCAGACTCATCATGCCACCCGTCTGGCCAAAATGAGCCTGGAAAAATTCAGATCCAAAATCGAATCCCTGACCGACCCCGAGACCATTGATGAATGGCTCCAGAAAATGAAGCATCAAACCCGCTACATTTTTAAGGGGAAGCAGGGAGATGAAGGAGAACCTCACACCTTTGAAACGCCCGAAAGCGCCTGGCGTTTCCTCCTTTCCCATCATAGGGAGAAAGCCATTCATGTCTCTGCTACGGTGCGGTTTTCCGGCAAACTGCTGGGGAACCTCTCTTCGAGGGGCGGAATCCGGCTCTCCGTGGAGACAGCCCTGGATGCGCAGCGCCGCTTTCCCCTCGATACCGCCAATCACCTGCGGGGACGCCTTCGGCGGTTGCATTTCGCCGTCTATAAAAAGGGAACCAAGGGCGTCTCCTTTGTGTGTGCGGCAAAAAGGCAATTTCGTTCCCCGGATGATAACTTCGCTGAGCCAGTAATGGAGTTGATCGAATTTATCGAAAAGCATCCCAGTATTCACGTTTCAAAGTTACCGGAGGAATTTCTGGGTATAACGATTGAGAAAAAGGAGGCCGGCTCCCCGGCCGCCACAGAGGACGCTGCTGGAGAAACCGAGGAGAAGACGGTGAAAAAAGCAGTCGCCGGTAAAAAGGATACCAAAACCAAGAAGACTTCTGCCAAGAAGATCGCCGAAGATAAAGCCAGGTTTAACGAATTAGGCCAAAACCTTCACTGGTTGATTACCGAAGGCTATGTGGTCGAATATTCCGATGGCAAACTCTTCGCCCCTCCGACCAGAACCCTCTCGAAGGGAGGCCGGAAAAAGGATTCAAGACCCGTAGCCGACAAGGCCCATCCACCTGAAGAGTTGGTTGAAGTTACCCAGGAAGATCCAGCAACTCCGACAGATGATTCGGTTCCTCTTCCCGTCGAAACGGAAAAAGAAGAAACATCCGATCTCACTCCTGAGGCCGAACCTGAAATACCTGCTGAACCTGTTTCCAAAGAAGAAGCTGCTGTAGATTTGGAAGGATCTTCAACAGACCAAGAACTTCCGGTTTCCGACTCCATTGTGGAGAATTTGGAGGATGCGCCTCCTCCTTTGGTTGAACCACTGGATGAAACCGCGCCTCTGGAACCAAATACGGAACCGGAAACGAAAAAAAAGGGGGAAAACAAAGAGGGAAACGTCGAAGATGAATTGGAAGGATCCGATATATCTCCCGAGCCGACTGAAGCTTCGATCAAAGACTTGCCAGCCGAAGAAAATATTGAGGCTGAGGAGAAACAAGCATCCGCTCCGTCAATTGCGATAGGAGGGGAAACGCCCTTTCCTTTGATTGAACCACTGGACGAGTCCCAAACTGAAATTTCGCCACCAGAACCAGATACTGAAACGGACACGAAGAGGGAGACAGAAAATAAGGAAGGAGCGGCTGAAAATGAGGTGAAAGAAGCCGATGAATTATCTACGAGTGAATCCGGATCCGATGCCTCTCCCGAAACGCCTGAAGCATTGAAAGAAGATTCATCATCCGAGGAGATTCTAGATACAACGGGGAACTCACCGACTTCTAAAAATCCGCCCAAGACCGACAATTTAGATTCGTAAAGATATTTCTCTGCCTTCTGTTCTCTGAGCAGTTGGGGAACAAGCCAGGTAATTTTGGCAGTCTGATCTTACAGTGCGAAAGTTAATTTATAAGTTGCTATGTCTGCCAATTGTAATGCTGGCAAGCATTTGCACTTATTCTCCTTTGCAAGCTCTCGATTGTTTTGAATCAACGGTGCAGGAGCAAATGGAATGGGCAGAGATTGTTTTCTCGGGGACCGTAGTTGCGGTTGAGGAGATAATTGAAGAAATTAATTTCTCCTTTGTTAATATCGAAAAACCTGACGACCCTCCGGCCTTGCACACAGAATTAAGGTACCATGATAAGGTAACTTTTGAAATTTATGCATTGTGGAAAGGTGAAGCGACCGAATTGGTCGATATTTACATTGAGAGATACCCCTTATTGGGTTCAGGAGCCCAATTGAAACTGGGGGTTTCATTGGTGCTTTTTGGCCATGACAGAAATATAGCTGGGGATGGCGAAATTTTAAATGCAGAGTTTTGGCCTGAGGTAAAATATTATTTACCGTACTGTACTTCAACAAGAGGAATGAAGAATGCACATGCTGACGTATTGCCATATTTCAACGCGAACATTGAGCCGGTTATACTTAAAGGTGATGAAATTTTGCCCTTGGAAGGACATCCGCTATCTGAGAGTTGGTGGTCTTCGGGATGGCTAGATGCCCTTTTTGTCGAATATTATCCCTGGGTGCTCCACCGGAACCTGGGCTGGAATTTTATCCATGCAAATAGTTCGCCTGGTTCCTTCTGGATTTATAACGAAACCCAAGGATGGATTTGGACAAACCTGGAAATCTTTCCCTGGTTTTGGAAACAGAGGGACAAGTCCTGGAATTATTTGGCCAACCTGCTCTATGTTTTCAACGGCCACTGGTTATTCAACGTAAGTTCGGATGATTGGGAATTCTACGAATTTGAAAATATTTGGTTTATCGAGGGTTTCCCGGCGAACGGAATTTAGGAATATTTTCCTTACTGTGGAAAGTTTGTATTCTATTGCCCTGGATTTCCTCTTGTCTGGTCATCCTTCCACCGGATGCGGTGGCGGTTTTCTGCGATTATGGTGAATTGCAAGGGTAGATGATCTTTCGGCAGGCGGCTGCCGAGATTTTCAGGCCATTCGATGGCCAGAATGTAGGGGGTAATGAGAAAATCGTCTATTAACAGTTCATCGTATTGAGTCTCATTTTCAAGGCGATAGGCGTCGAGGTGAAGGAGATTCGTTTTACCCCGGTATAAATAGTAGATGTTGTAGGTTGGGCTGGTGATGTCGTCGTTAATGCCCATGGCTCTGGCCAGGCCGCGAACGAAGGTGGTTTTCCCGACGCCCAACTCACCGTAGAGGGCGATTGTGCTGTCCGGCGGCAAGGATTGTAAAAAGGATGCGGCAAGCTGTTCCGTTTCCTCGGCGGAATGGGTGATCACTCCGGCTTTAAGTTTTTCCAAAATGCTCATAACCGCCCTCCAATTCAACTGCATTGCCGGTTTTCAGATCTATAATTTTTCCTTCAAGATTTTCGCTGGATTTTGCTACCAGTTTGCCGATGCAGGTCAGTGGGGTTTTAAACTGCTTTCCCCATTGGCCGATGAAATATTCGAGGTCGGTTTCAATGCTGAGGGTGAAAAGCAATTCATAGTCCTCGCCGTCCCCGAGAGCATGGTGTTCGGGCGTTTTCCCGCTCTTGAGCGCTAGTTGGCGAGCGGCCGCACTGACCGGCAGGGTCTCGGGGAAAATCCCGGCGGCACAGCCCGGCGGGACCAATGCGGGTAGGTCTTTAAGTAAACCATCGGTCACGTCGATCATGCTGTGGACTTCTGTTCTGGTGGCCAGCCACTGGCCTTCCCGCAGACGAGGCTGAAAGGTGAGGTGATTTCCCAAAAGAGAACCGCCCAGTTCACCCGTAATCAAAATATGGTCGCCCTTTTGCCCCCCTTGGCGCAAGACGGCCCTTTCCGCACTTCCCAGCAAGGTGAGGTGTCCACCCAGGCTTGTTTTTGTTTCGCACAAATCGCCTCCCACCAAGGCGACACCCCATTTCTCGGCTTCTTCCCGCAGGCCGCAGGTAAATGCTTTTAGCCAATCCAGTCGCAGGGTGGAGGGGAGCATTAATCCGAGCAGGGCAAATTGGGGAGATCCTCCCATGGCGGCGATGTCACTCAGGTTACGTTTGAGCAGCTTGGCCCCGGCAGCTTTGGGGTGAGCCGAATCGTCGAAATGCTGCTTATAGACCAAAGCATCGACCGTTGCCAATTGGCAGCGACCGCCAGACGCCGGTAGCACGGCGCAATCGTCACCCATTCCCAGGGGCGCGGGAGGAGAAGTGGGACCGAGCCATTCATTGATTTTATGGAGCAGTTTTTTTTCGCCCACGTTGCCGACCGCGTCAGCAGGTATGTTCGTAAAAGGGTGCATGTTGGATTGAAAGTTCTAAAGATAAGACCACAGCAGGAGCGTCGTTTCCCCGAAACAATAACCTAATTCATCTATGGGGACATCGGCATTGTTGATCAGGACCAGGGAATTGATGTTGAAGATGGCATGCAAGAAAATGGGGGTTTTCAGGTTTCCTGTCATTTCGTAGGCGATGCAGAGGAAAATGCCCAAAACAATAAGGGAGGGAAAACTGGCCAGGTTAAAATGGATGGCGGCGAACACAATTGCGCTGGTCAAACCCGCCAGGGCCGGGTTCATGCGGCTTTTGAGGAATCGGTAAATCGCTCCTCGAAAAATGAGTTCTTCGACCACGGGCGCCGTCACGGTAGCCATCAGGATCAACAAAAGCCGGGCGACAAGAGGGATATTTTGGGTGAATTGTTGAACCAGTTCCTGTGGCTCCAGGGTAAGTTCCAGGCCGGCTTCGGTCAACTGATGGAGAAACCACTGCCAGCCCAGGCCGACAAAAAAGACAACCGGAAAGGCGGCCAGAAATAACAGCGCTCCAATAGAAATAGCCTTTAAGGCCGGTAACCTCACAGCATTTATTTTCTGCAGGAACAGTTCCGGACGATACCTGAAATAATAAAGGAAAACCAGTAACATTCCTCCCTGCATGGAAATTCCACTCAGGACGATTTGCCAAACTTTCCCATTATGGGTTTCTTCCTCCTGTGCGATGGCGCCAAAGGTGTCCATGAGCAAGCCGGTCAGAAATACACAGGCAAACATAAGCCAGACGAGCATGCCAAAATTAAGCCAGTCAATGGACCAGGCATCGACCTTGCCTTGGCGATTTTCGCGGGATTTGAAAAAATAGCGGGCCGCAAAAAATATCAGGCAGGCCATGCCGGCTAAATTAAGGAAACTGACGTAGGGGTAAATCCAGGGATCCTCGGCCAGGAGCATCAACTCTTGTTCTTCGGTCATGGTTATGGATCGGAACGGAGATTAACGGAGTTTCTCATGCAACCTCCAAGGGCAATCTAGTGTTGTATAGCCAAACAAAAAAATTAAGCTCTGAAATAAGCCAATCCAGCGTGTTAGCAAACATTGTAATTTAATATTATCAACCCATGACCGAAAATTATCCTGATTATGACAAGGAATTTAGAGGGTTACCTGCCAGGCTGGAGGAGGGATTTCCGGGAGCCATATCCGGCTTTTCCTCAACTTTTTGGAATAATTTTACCTAATCCCTGACTCCTATATGACAATCCCTCGAGCCATTCCCAAAGAGCGCGTTCATGCCCCTGACATTGGAGTTGAATGAAGTTTCTTCATGCCATTGCCGAACAATATAGCTTTACGAAACTCATTCAGGGTATCCCTTGGGCCAATTATTTGAGATGAACGAAAGCTTACGCCGGTTTATATTTACCTACTCGGGAGTTTTAATCCTCTTGTGTATTCTCCTGCTGGTTATTGGCAATTGGCCGTTATCGGAACCTCTTCCTCCAAGAAAACCGGACAAGTCCAGGAAGCAGTCCGAAAATACGACAGAAATCACAGAGAAGAGCCTCCCGCCAATTGATGAATCAATTGAACGCACGAGCAATAGCCGAAAAGGAGGATCTCCTCTGGCCGGGCGGGAAGTGCAGGATCATTTCAATGGCGCAGAAGTTCTGGCGGAAAAATTGGTTGTATTGGAAGATGGCCGGGAATCAAGAGTGCGCCTGGTGCAATTAGAAGATTTTGCTTCACCCATTCTGGTGGAAGACAAACTTCGAACCGGCTCCGATGGCGGCAAAATACTAAGCAGCCAGAAGGCTATGGTGGCGAATCGTCTCCTTCTCGTGCCGAGCAATGAAACCGCAACCAGTGAATTAAAAACCTTGGCCGAACGGGAGGGCTACACCCTTGTCGCCAATGGCCCCCAATCGTCAGTCCTGCGCATGACCAGTCCAGAGGTGAGTCTCGACGTTGTTTCTGTCATGATGAAAAAACTGGCTCCTCTGGCAGACCGTGGCTTGGTTGTGGCCGAACCCGACTATCTTTATTTTCCTAATAAAATCCCCACCGATCCCTTTCAAGCCCGTCAGTTCGCCCTCGAAAGAATGGAAGCCAGGGAGGCCTGGAATATAACGACCGGTTCGGAAAATGTCGTCGTTGCCGTCATCGATACGGGGATTGACCTGGATCACCCGGATTTGGTCGGCAACTTATGGACGAACCCGAGGGAAATCGCCTCCAATGGGCAGGACGATGATGGCAACGGAAAAATCGATGATGTTCATGGGTGGGATTTTTTCGGAATCAATGGCGACAGCGAGGACGCCAGTCCCGATGATCAGGACGACCATGGTTCCCATGTTTCTGGCATTCTGGGTGCTTCGGGTAACAACGGCTTGGGAGTCACAGGAATCAACTGGAACGTAAAGATCCTGCCATTGCGGGTGGGTAACGGCGTTTTCCCGATATCCAGCCTGGAGCCAGCCCTTAATTACGTCCAATTCCTGAAGCAAAATCGTGGGGTGAACATCGTGGCCACCAATAATTCGTACGGCTCCGAGAGCTTCAGCCGGATTATGCAAAGCGCCATCGCCCGGCACCGCGAGGTCGGCATCCTCTTTGTGGCCGCCGCTGGCAACGATAGTTTCAGCAATGATATTTTACCGAATTATCCGGCCGGTTATGATCTCGACAATATAATCTCGGTAGCGGCCACCACTGGAGGTGAAAACCTGGCTTCCTTATCAAATTTTGGCCGCACTTCGGTCGATATAGGGGCTCCCGGCAGCCAGATATATTCAACCGTTCGGAGGGGAGGGTACGATTATTTGAGCGGCACCTCGATGTCGACCCCCCAGGTTACTGGCGCGGCAGCCCTGTTGAGCGCCTCCAATCCTGAATTGGATTATTTTGAAATCAAACAGTTGATCTTCGGAACGACCGATCCTTTCCCCACCCTGCAGGGGACAACGGTTACTGGCGGGCGGCTCAACCTGCGGCGCGCATTGGAAGCTTCGCGCGGTATTACTCCGGTTCGCCTGGTTTCTCTCAATACACCGGTTGTTCAGCTAACAGATGCCGACTCCGGGCTAATTCTGGAAGCTCGTTTGGAAGCCTCCGGTCAGCCAGTCGAACAGACTGCCGGAACTCTCACTTGGGAAGCAATCCCCGAGAATAGCGGAGTACTCTTGCAAACTACCGGTTTTCGGGGAGTAGCCGCTTATTTTCCGGGCAATGGAGAATACCGCATTCGAGCCACCTACCGGGAAGGTCTCAATGAAGAAAGCAAGGAAGCATTCATTCAGGTGGGGCAAGCCGACTTGCTCTCCAATGGGTTGCGGGGATATTGGAAATTTGACGAGGGCGCCGGAAACCGGGCCGGCGATTCCTCCGGTTCGGGCCGGAACGGTTCCTTGTCCGGGCCGACCTGGGGTGACGGGTTTACCGGTGGAGCGCTCGATTTCGACGGATTGAATGATGGGCTGTCCTTTAGTTATTCATCGTTGTCCAATTATACCGTGAGCGCCTGGGTCAAGGCTGATTCCGGAGGCAACAGCGTCTTTCCCAGGATCATGAATACCCCGGAGTTCATTCTTTACTGGGGACGGCGGGACAATGGTTTCGAGCCGGACCAGAAGACCGTTAAATTTGTTGCCGAAAGGACCGTAGGCACGGGTGGCGTTTGGAATACCACAGATGATGTTATCGAAGATGGCCGATGGTTCCATGTGGCGGTCTCCTACAGCGCTTCGGCGGAATTCGCCGAGCCGAAAATCTATGTTGATGGTGTATCCATACCAGTGGCCACGCAGGAACCGCCTCTAGGTTCCCGGATAACGGCTTCTGGAACTGCCTATATTGGCGATAATGGCGATCCTGCCCTTGACCGCAATTGGGATGGCCTGATTGATGAAATGCGCCTTTACAATCGGATACTGGCTCCAGCGGAGGTGGCGGCATTGGCTTCCGGTTCCTCTTTCCCGACAGCGCCCAATGTAAATGCCGGTAGCGATATTGCGGTTAATGCTTTTTCTTCCGTCACGATTGAAGGAGAAGCCGATGCCGGGTCTTCCTTGCGTTGGGAATGGGTCAACGGTCCCGCCGCCCCGGAGATTTCCAATCCCTTTTCTCTCCGGACAGAGGTGGTTTTTCCAGTAGCCGGGGAATATCGTTTGCGGCTGGTGGCCGACAATGGATTGGCCGTCAGTGTGGATGAAGTGCACATTACCGTAACTATTTCCGATAGCGACTCTGGAAAGGATGTATTAGGAGGTATCGAAATTGATGGATTTCCAGGTTGGCGCACTTCTTCCTGGTATCTTAATTATAATGTCGATGGATGGCCGTGGATTTTCCACGAGGAGCACGGCTGGCAATTTGTATCGGAAACAAGCAGCGAAGAGGCCGTTTTCCTATGGGATGAAGGACTTGGGGACTGGCTCTTCTTGAATGAAGACACCTATCGGTGGATGTTTTTCTTCAGTGAAATCCCCGGATGGATTTGGACATTTTCAAGTAATACTCCCGAACAGCGTTTTTTTCAAAAGTTCGACAGCGGCGGTCTCTTCAGCCTTCCGCCGGGACTATAAATCGAATAAAAGCTGGCCCCGGATTGGCCCATGAGCCATTTTCAAGAGAGCAACTCATGAGCGCAAAAGAGTTTACCTTGATCGATGTCAGCCACGTGGTGGAGGAAGGTTTGATCACTTATAAGGGACTACCTGCCCCTCTTATTTGTGATTTCCTCAGTCGCGAAGCCTCCAAAAAGCATTATGATGAAGGCACTTCGTTTCATATCGGCAAGATTGAAATGGTGGCCAATACCGGCACCTATGTCGATTCCCCCTTTCACCGATTCGCCGATGGTAAAGATCTCTCCGAACTGGATCTGGAGTCACTGGCCGGTCTGGAGGGACTTGTTTTTGAATCCAGTGGGGATCATCAGGCTATCGGTCCCGAATTATTTGATGGCGCCGATGTCAAGGGGAGGGCGGTTCTCGTGCAGACAGGATGGGATCGGCATTGGAAAACGGACCAATATTTTGAAGGCCATCCATTTTTGACAGGTCCGGCTGCATCTCACCTTCTTTCCGGGGGAGCCGCTTTGGTTGGCATCGACTCCTACAACATCGACGACATCACAGATGGGTTGCGTCCGGTTCATACCATTCTGCTGGGGGCGGAGATACCAATTGTGGAGCATATGTGTAATCTTTCGGCCTTGCCACGCAGCGGATTCACCTTTTATGCCGTCCCGGTCAAAATCAAAGGAATGGGCACTTTCCCCGTGCGTGCCTTCGGCCAAGCGGCGATATGAGGAAGGAGGATTTTTAGAACCTATCTCAAATTCGCAGATGAATGATGTTTGTAGCGCCACGGCGGCAGATGCCAGGCGGCTTTGCGCCCGGATGGGCTGGACGCCCCTCGGGCACAAACCAACGCCGCAGGTGCTGCCGTGCCGCACAAATCCTTTGGACAGAGGCAGTTATGTGTTTGAGCGGCGTTCCGGCGGGGCAGCAGGGCTGCCAGCCCGGCAAGCTCCGTCGCGCCTTGCTCAAAAGGCATAATTGCTCTCTGCATCATCATCATCGAATTTGAGATAGGTTCTAATTTTTTTGCGTCTTTTTGAATTTTTTTGCGTCTTTTCTTTTGAACCAATTAAGAAAAGAAAGTATTAACCATGAATAACATCCTGCCTATAAACTATCCTGAAAATACACGCATCCATGTGGCTTTGCATGTGAACAATTTGCAGCGCTCGATTGATTTTTACCGTATCCTGCTGGGCCGGGAACCGACCAAAGTCCGGGAGGGTTACGCCAAATTCGAACTGGAAAATCCAAGCCTGAACCTGGCTTTGAATGAAAACTCCAACTTAAAGCCTGCCACCGAGGGCCTGTCACATTTCGGAATCGAGGTCGAATTAACGGAAACTGTTCTGGAGGCGACAAAGAAATTTGAGAAATCCGGTTTGCAGGTGCATTCTCAGGAGGAGGTGACCTGCTGCTATGCCGTTCAGGACAAGGTCTGGGTAAATGATCCCGACGGCAATTCCTGGGAAATCTTTGTCGTAACTCAAAAGAATGCGGCCGTTTGCTGTGGCGAACAAACAGAGGAATCGCTGACAGCCTGCTGTTAGGATTAAATTAAATGGTCAGCTACCTGATAAAAGGGAATTCAAAAAAGACTGAAACTCACACCAATGCCACGGAAAAGGTTTGGCAGGAGTTCAGGTCGAAATTATTTCACTTCATTCTTTCGCGAGTGCGCGACCAGCATCTGGCCGAGGATTTACTACAGGAAACCTTTTTACGCATTCATAACGGGATGGATTCGGTGAAGAAAATGGACAGGCTACAATATTGGGCTTTCCGCATTGCCCGGAACGCCATCGCCGATCATTACCGGAACCGACAACCGACCGTTGATGAATTCGATTTGGACTCTCTTCCCGAAATGCAGGAGGAAGATAATTTCAATCAATTGGTGGCTGGTTGGCTTGAACGCATGATTGGGCAACTGCCGGAAAAATACGGCATCGCCTTGCGCATGGCGGAAATTGAAGGAATTACCCAACAGGAAGTGGCGGAAAGACTTTCTCTAAGTCTCAGCGGAGCGAAATCCCGTGTACAACGCGCCCGCCGGATGCTTAAGGGACTCCTCCTCGCGTGCTGTCACATCGAACTGGACAGCGAAGGAAATGTTATCGATTACGGGTCTGCCAAATGCTGCAAACAATGCTGCCAATAGACGTTTGTTGCATCCCTCACGATGTTCGGGGAGCAAGCGGAGAGTGGGCTGTCGTCGGAACATACAACTTTTTCTCTTGAAAAAGCATCACTATTATAATCTTAAATATTGCGGACATTTATTTTAGGTTGTCATTCGCGATTAGGTGTGAAAAATAAGACATTTGCATGAATCCGGTTGGAAGAGAACCTCAGGACATGGAGTCGGCTTGGGAAGAGGCGGCGGAGTACGGGGTTGATATGTCATTAATTGAGATTTCTTTAGCACAAACGCCTACAGAACGCGCCCGGGCCCACGATAGAGCATTGGCGGAGGCCGAGCGTCTGCGTTCTGCAATCGAAACACTTCGTAATGACCGATCTACAAGGGCTTCTGACACACCTGATCCGGGCCAAAGTTAAGTTCATCATAATCGGCGGTTATGCTGCCATGGCTCATGGCAGCTCCCTTCTGACACGAGATGTAGATATCTGCTGCGAAATGAGCAGAGAGAACTTATTTCGACTCCAATGTGCCCTCGGTTCCATTAATCCGGTGCATCGAATGGGGTCCGAGAGGATTCCATTGTCAATCACGGAAGAAAATGCCGAAGGCATTAACAATCTATATCTTCAAACGGATCTCGGACAGTTGGATTGCTTGGGACATGTTCAAGGGGTCGGGGGTTACAATGAAATGATAAAAGGAACGATTGAAGTTAAATTAGACTGTGGTCCTTGTCGCATAGCGGATCTGGAGACGTTAATAAGAACCAAAAAGTCGTTAAATCGCGACAAAGATAAAGAGGCCTTATTACAGTTGCGTGCGATCCGGAAGAGGTTGAGAGAAGAAGCTGACTAACCATCGCATATTACCACTTCTTAGACGCCCTCTAACAGGCGTCGACAGTCTCGAAGGATCGACCCTGGAGGGGAAAGATGGGCCTCTGCAGGCGTTTGGAGCTGATTTTCTCGAATTGCAGACCGATGAAGAAGTCTTTGCCTATAAAGTTCAAAAATTCCTTTTTATGGATACTGAGAGATTTGCATTCTCCCGATGCGACCACAGAGGCGGCGGAAACACTGTTTTACAGGAGGCTGATTTCCCCGAAGAAGTCACCGATTTTCAATTTGGCCAGAGTTTCCCCCTTCAAAAACTATATGAAAGAACTGGTTACTATGACCGGCATTAACTATCAAGTCGTTATTTGAATAAGTGTTCAGGGAAGATAGGGAGGCAAATCGTTGAAGCGCTTGCGGGTGCCAATTGCGACAGAGCGGGATGCGGGTGAGAAAAGCTCTTTTTTGCAGCACCTCCTGAATTTTTTCCGCACCCAAAGAGGGAAGGATGATGGTTTCGAATTTTTCCCGCGAAAGTGAAAGGAGGACGGATTTTTTCACCACCCGCACAGAGCGGGTGCGGGGAACTTGCTTAAGCAGAGCTATTTCACCGAAAGAATCTCCATTTTCGAGGACAGCGATTTTGTCATAACGGCCTGAAGGGAGTTCTTTGACGACCTCGACCTTACCGGAGAGAATGTGGTAGAATGTGTCGTCGGCAGCACCTTCCTGTATGATGAATGTTCGCTTTTGAACTTCGAAGACTGTAACGGAATCAGCGATTTTAACCAATGTTTCCGGTCGGCAATCTTCGAAGAGGGTGGAGGTGGATAGCTCGTCAATAATAGTCTGTCGAGAAATATTTTGAACATCGAAGTCTTTAAAAGGCTGCTTGTGCTTAACTATCAAGCTTTGGAAATACCGGTAAATATTTTTCAATAATATCCAGAATCCCAAAAAAGCGGAGGCCAAAATAAGAGTGCATACGATACTCAGAAGGACCAGGCTAACTATTTTCAGTTGGCCGGAATGATAAAATGTGGACAGGAGGAGAGGTCCGTTGATTTGAAATGTGTGAAGATTGAGCGCACATACGACGCCGAGCCAGGCGATTGTATAAAGTGCATAAATGAAGAGGTATTTTTTTTCTACAAATTTTACTTTTGAATTGATAACCGCCCATAGCAGTCGGTTTTGAACGAATAAGAAATCATGCGAAGTGGAGAGGCGAACCTCCCTGAAAAGGGCCGAAAAAAACCCCAGAGCAGGGCTTTCAAAAAATGGCTGTGTGACCAAAAAAAGCCCCAGCAGCATTACATAATCGAGTGACGGATTGTAAATACTGCAAAGGCCGAAAATGAAAAACATGGGGGCCATTCTCATAAGGGCGACCCCCAGTTCGCAGGCTTTGCCGCCCATATGCGAATCTTCAATATCTACACAAAAATGTGGAACAGGCGACTTCCATTGGATACGGGGGCGGTAGACTTCACAATCGAGACCCCGAATCACGCTGGCAGCCAGGACATAGCCGAAGCTCAAGCTAAGGCTTATAAGTCCAAAACCAACGAGAACCTCCCATGGCTGTTGCGGTAATTCGATATTGTTGCCCGTTATTAAAGGGCTGAATATTCCAAACAGGAGCAAACCAATGCCGAGAAAGCGGGCAAAGTCGCCACCCATTTTCCATTTCCAATCGACCGCTTTGACACCTCCTTTGGTCTCCTCTCCATCGAGAAGAATTCTCGCCTTGATGGCCTTGAGAATCAGCTCATAAAAACTGCGCAGAGGGGGGCAATTCCGATTAAGGATGAGGTTTGGCACCACCTCTGCAACGAGGGTTGGTTCTTTGAACTGTTGCAGAACCCGCCATTGCGATTTGTCCACGGTGAGATAGGTTTGATGCGGAATATTCTTTAAAAGCAACAGGTTACCCCGTTCTTTTCCCTGTTTGAGGTCCTTCACCAGGGTAAGAGAGGCGGTTGTAAGAATATGTTTCTGATCAATCCTCATTGCAATTAATCGGGCTGGTAAAGGTGATGCCAAGTGGCTACCTCACCATCGAATTAGCGGGAGTAATTACAATTAATTCGACCAGCTGGACTGCCTCTTTAATGCCAATCGCATTTTTGGCGGCCAAAGCGCGGATAGTTTCAGGCAAACGGAGTTTTTTCAATTTCAGCCGCGAATTGCACTTTGTCCGCGGCCTTGAAAAAAGCGGTGCCAGCGACAAAGGTATCGCAGCCTCTATCCCTGCACAAGGGGGCAGTATAGGTATCGACACCCCCATCCACCTCGAGCCTGAATGGCAGGGCGCGATCCTTTCGCCAATGGTCGATCTGGCCAATTTTTCCGAGGACGTCGTGGCGGAAGCTCTGGCCGCCAAATCCCGGTTGCACCGTCATGACAAGGACAAGATCCACTTTTTGGAGATAGGGCAGAATCGCTTCTGCCGGTGTATCGGGGTTCAGGACAATACCGTTGCTGCACCCAAGATTTCGGATTTTCTGGAGAGTCTCGACAATAGGGTAAGTGGGTTCCACATGGATGCTGATCAGGTTTGCTCCGGCTTTGGCGAAAGCATCCACGTAGCGATGAGGTTCATCCATCATTAAATGGACATCGAAAAACAGGTCACTCACTTTACGCAGGTCGGCCACCGTTTGCGGACCGAAAGTGAGGTTGGGAACAAAATGCCCATCCATAATATCAAGGTGCGCCCAGCTCAGTCCGGCCTCCGCCAGGATAAGGATGCTTCCTGCCAGGTTGGCATGGTCTCCCGCCAGAATGGATGGAGCCAATATGGGCGGGTGGGGGTCCATTTAAATATATTTCATCATTTACCAAGTGTTGACAACACTGTCCTTAATCCTGGTGGCGAGCCGACGAAGCAGCAGCGGCATGGTTTGAAATTCCGCCTGGTTAAGACCACTATCGGCGTAGGCGACTTCATCGGCCGTAATTCTTCGATCTTTAAAGTAAGGGTTTCCGTTGGAGTTATCGGTCAAGGTAGCGGTGGATTCCATGAATAAGCCGAAAGAACGGCCTAACACCGTATCAGTCTCCTGGGTAGCGGCGAGTCGCCGACCGAAACTGGATATTGTTACCCTCAATGTCGCGTCAGCCTGGCTCTCCTCGACAATCGACAAAGAACCGTCGCGCAGGAAAGCTTCGATTAGATTCCGGGTCAAGAGAGCTTCTGCCTGGGGAGCAGTCGATTCGTTTTTAACCAAATCCACATGCAGGGTGCGAAAGGGAAGGTCTTGTGGAGGACCCAGTTTGTAACTGGCACACCCGCAGGTGCAGATTAATAATAAAAGGGTGGAAGGGAGAAGCAACCCCGTCCTGAGGAGAAGATATTTCCCCAAGTTGAAACGTGGAGCAGGCTGATAAAGGGAATTGCTCAATTATTCCTTTGATACCGGAGATTCCTTTTTCCGATCCTTTCTCCAAAAGATGACTTTGTTGACAATGCCACCTTTGCTCCCTTTCTCCGATGCGGCAGGATCGGAATCGCCGCCGCCGGCAGTTTCCGCGAGGTTGTCCGCGGCAGGCTCAACCGCAGCCACTTCGATAGGTTGGGACTGTTCCAGATCAGGAAGCGGGGCATCGGATTGACTCCTCCTCCAAAATTGCATTCGGCGAACCAATCCTCTGCCGCTTGAATCCTCCTGGGTGGATGCCACGACAGGTTGCTGGCCATCCTGCAGTGCGGGTGCCGGTTCGGGCATTACGGCCAGGTAATCGCGTGCTTTAAAGGCACTCTTTGAATTCGGGGCAACCGTGATGGCTTCGTTGAAAAAGACTCGTGCGGCCAACAGATTTTTTCGTTTCTTATAATAGAATTCTCCCATCTCCAGCTTGCTCCGGGCGTATATGTCCTCCATCTCCTGAAGACCCTTTTCCCCTGTTTCAACCAGGATATCGTCGGGGAACAGAATGAGGTAGTCCTTGTAGTTGGCAATGGCTTCGCGGGTGGCTCCCTGATCATATTTGGGGCCATCGACAAGAGAGGAAAAGGTATTGGCCAATTCCCGGTAGGCGTCGGGAGCCAACATGCTTCTGGGGTAATTGTTGACCAGCCGGTCGAATGCGTCGATGGCCCTGCCTTCGTAACCTCTTTTCTTGTGAATGAGACCCACCTGAAAAAGTGAGAGGGGAGCAAAATCGCTATAAGGGGCGTTGGCAACGAGGACTTCGAAATATTTGACCGCGGAGTCGTAGTTATAGAATGGAATTACACCGAAAAACCGGGAGGTTTTTTTGGTAGCCAAGGTATTGGCGATATCGAATTGTTCCTGTAAAATATCATTAAATTTTCCGTAATTGGGATAAAAAACAATGATGGTGTTGAAAGTTTCGTAGGCTTTTTTCCACTTTTTTTGATCTGCGCGAATATTAGCAGCACGGTAAAGCGCTTCCGGCGAATAATAGGAATTGGAATATTTTTTAAATATATTCTTATATTGTTTGGCGGCGGATTTTTTCCTTCCCGCTTCCTCCGCCTTTCCGGCTTTTTCCAACATTTTCAGGGCCAACTCGTCCTGTTGAATGATATCGAGAGCCTCTTTCTTTTTTCTCAGCAATGCCCCCTCCACAAAAGAGGAGGAGAGGAAGCTGATGAAAAGGAGGGTAATAAAAAAACGTTTCATTTCAGGAGAAATTCTTAGTGCCACTTTATTAACGAGGAGGCCCAGGTTAAACCAGCGCCAAAAGCGATCAGGAGGACATAATCTCCGCTCTTTATTTTTCCGTCCCGATAGGCTTCGTCCAGGGCAAGAGGTATGGAAGCAGCCGAGGTATTGCCAAATCGATCCAGGTTAATGGGGAATTTGTCCAAGGGCAGCCCCATACGGGAGGACATTAGTTCGAGGATGCGCATATTGGCCTGGTGGGGGATTACGCAATCAACATCATGAGGTTTTAAATTATGACTGGCAAGGAGATCGAGAGCGCTTTGTTCCATTACCTTTACGGCAATTTTGAAGACCTCTTTCCCCATCATTTTGAGGTAGTGGCGACGCATTAAAACACTTTCGGTGGTGGCTGGTTCATTACTTCCGCCACCCGGCATAGTGAGAATTTGTCCCTCTGCCCCGTTAGCGGCCAGGCAAGTGCCCAGAATCCCGATTCCGGGTTCATCCACCGTGTTCAAAATGATGGCTCCGGCTCCGTCTCCAAAGAGGACGCAGGTGGTGCGGTCCTGCCAGTCCAGTATGCTGGACAGCTTTTCGGAGCCAACAATGAGGACGTTTCTATAGGTTCCCGATTTGAGCATCTGGCAGCCGATTTCCAGGGTGTACAAAAATCCCGAGCAGGCCGCTCCAACATCGAAACAGGGAATGCTTCTTAGTCCGAGTTTGTGTTGAATTATACATGCTGTGGAGGGAAAAGGCATGTCCGGGGTCATTGTGGCCACGATGAGAAGGTCGATATCCTCCGGTTCCAAACCTGCATGTTTCATGGCGGCTTGAGCCGCCCTTGCCCCCATGTCCGAACAAGCTTCCCCATTATGGGCAATGCGGCGTTCCTTTATGCCGGTTCTGGTGCGTATCCATTCGTCGGAGGTATCGACGATTTTAGCCAGGTCGTGGTTGCTGAGAATTTTCTCCGGGGCGTAGGAACCGATTCCCCCAATGATAATTGATGAATCTTTGCCGTTAATCATTACTTGCCATTGCCTGTTTCGGGGGCGGGTTCAAAAACGCATACAAATCGACATGGTGTCAAGGTGCTTTGATCCATTTATCTGGAGACCATTAATCGATTGTCTAAGCAATTACTCCCTCCATTCGGATCTTTTTTATTATTTCATTGGCTTTCTGAATATCGGCAAGAGCCTTGGAATTGTAGTCGTTGGCGACCACTTCCTGAGTCACTCGAATAGCATTCATTATGGCGAATCGGTTGCTTGAACCATGCGATTTGCGCACATGACCATTGAGACCGAGAAGGGGAGCGCCACCATAATTATCCGGGTTGTACTGGTCCTTGACATTCTTGAAAGCGCCCTTGGAAAGAAGAGCGCCGGTCAATCGTATCGGATTCTTGACGAATTCCTCCTTTAGAAAGTCCTTCAAGGAGAGAACCAGCGATTCGCAGGTTTTAATCAACACATTGCCGGTAAATCCGTCTGTGATAATGACATCCACATTGCCATTGAAAACCTCCAATCCCTCGATAGGCCCCCGATAATTAACCATGTCGCCTAATTGTTTGAGCAGTTGATGAGTATTTTGCACCAATTCGTTGCCTTTGGATTCCTCAGTTCCGTTGCTCAACAATCCGATGAGCGGCTTTTTCTTGCCCATGACCACTTTGGCATAATGGTGGCCGAGAATGGCATTATGCACCAGGTGTTCCGGTTTGGCCATGGGGTTGGCTCCGGCATCAAGAAGCAGGAAGAGTTCCTTTTTAGCCGGCATGACGGCTGCCAGAGTCGGCCTGTCCACCCCGGGCAGCGGGCGCAGTTTGAGAGTGCTCCCTGCCATCAAGCTGCCGGTATTGCCGCAACTGATCACCGCCTGGCATGTGCCTTCCTTGACTAATTCAATGGCTCTGACCAGAGAGGAGTCTTTTTTCTGTTTGAGGCTTTGGATCGGCTTTTCACCCATTCCGATTATCTGGCTTGCGGGGAAAATGCTGAGGCGTGGTTCATCGGCCAGGCCGGCTACCTTGACCAGCCTTTGCAGCAGCCGCTCCTTGCCTACCAGCACAATGGGGCCAAGGCCTTTTATCTGATCCAGGGCCAGAGCCACCGCCCGCACTACTTCGGCCACGCCGAGATCGGCCCCCATTGCGTCGATCGCAATACCTTGGTGGACGTTTTTTATAACCATTTCCGCCCGAAATAAATTATTGGGTAATCAGAATCGGGAAAAAGAGGCGAGGCAATCCATGCCCCTCTCCATTCCAGAAATTTAAGGGTAATTGAAGGGTTAAACTTCGATATCGAGGACTTGGCGACCTCGGTACATCCCATTGGCGGGATTAACCCTGTGGGGTCGAAAGAGAGTGCCGTCAGTCGAATCCTTGGATAGCTGGGGCGCCTTAAAGCTGTTGGCGCCGCGGCGCTTGCGGCTACGTTGTTTAGAATGTTTTCTTTTGGGTGTTGCCATTAATTCCTCCTGCGATTATATAAAATGAAAAAAATAAATTGAAAATAAGCCGGTATCTTTGGCACCGGCCACATATCAGGTTTTGAAATTAAAACCTGGGTTGAATTTTCAAAAAGAAGGGAATTCTATGGCCGCAGTATCACCCGTCAAGCCAAGTTTTCACCATTCACAAGTTCCCAATTCAATCTGCTTTACTAGGTCCTTGCAGGGACAGTAGAGGCGTTTTCAGATGATAAAAGCAAACATCCAGGCTGCCACGGCGATTCTGTACCAGCCAAAAATGGAAAGACCGTGCCGAGTCAGGTAGCGGACCATCCAGGTGACACTCAAGCCGGCTGAAATTGCAGCCACCAGACAGCCGAAAATGACTGGACCAAGACCCAAAAGGTCCAGCATTTCGGGGCCGGCCTTGAGCCCTTTGTAAAGAGCCGCCCCGGTTAAAGTGGGTAATCCCAGCAAGAAACTGAACTCCGCCGCCCGCCAGGGTTTCAGGCCGACCGCATAGCCGCCCACAATGGCCATCAAGGAGCGGCTGGCTCCGGGCCACAAAGCAATGCATTGAAAAAGACCCACCAATATCGATTGCCGCAGGGTGAGGTCATAAATTTGCAAATCGTTTCCCGATGAGGATTTCCCTGCCCGCTTTTGCCATCCATCAATGATAAAAATAAGTAGGCCTCCAGCCATTAAAGCTGTGGCTACCGTGAGGTTGTTGAACAGGTAGGTATCGATGATATCCTCCAGCAACAGCCCGATCACCACTGCCGGCACAAAGGCGGCCAGAAGATTTCTGCCCAGAAGGAGGCCTTCCCTGCTTTTTCCAGCCAAGCCAAGAAATATTGAAGTGATTCTGCTCCAGTAAACCAGCGCTACGGCGGCAATGGCACCAAATTGAATGACGATACTGTATGCGTCCACCGCCGATTTAACCGAATAGGGGCTACCTTCAGGCTCCGCTGACTGGCTTATTAAATTTTCAGCAGACCCCTTTTCCTTTAGCCCGAGCAGGTGACTGGCTAAAATAAGGTGACCGGTCGAGGAGACCGGCAAAAATTCAGTAAGGCCCTCCACCAGGCCCAAAACCAAAGCTTCCCGGTAGGATAGAGCAGTCTCTGCGGCCTCCGGCGGGAAATCCTCAGAGGTATCCGCTGTTCCCTGGCTCAAAGCGACCGTTCCTGAAGTCAGAAAAAACAGGATACTGAAATAACAAAGAATTTTTGCGATGGGCATTGGCAGCGAAAATTTTGCGGTAAGAAAAACAGCTATTGCTGTTGTTGGACAGGAATATTTTCCTTGGTTGCTGGAGCGAGGAGAAATTATTTATCTTGAGCCGAAGGCATTCAGGCCCAAAAAACGGAAATAATATTCTTATCCTTTTGCAAGAAAATGGAATTACAGATTGAAATATTGGCAGAGGGCCAGCATCTGAACGATGCCCAGGCTGAAACCGCTGCGCGTCAGCTCGCTTCTCCGGAGGTGCCGGCTAAAATAAAAAAAGAATTTTTGCTCGAACTTTCCAAAAAAGGAGAAACTTCCTCCGAAGTGGCAGCATTTGCCCGCGTATTCCGGGAAATGGCTCGCGATCCGGAACTTGAAGAATATTCAGGGGAGGCTATCGATGTTGTTGGCACCGGGGGCGACAATTCCGGAAGTTTCAATATTTCCACCACTGTTTCTCTGATTCTGGCGGCTGCGGGCATACCGGTCATCAAACATGGCAACCGGTCGATAACCTCAAAGAGTGGCAGCGCCGATATACTGGGAGTCCTGGGCATTAAAATTGAAGCGGAGCCTGAAAAACTGCGTAAATCTTTGCAGACCCTTAATTACTGTTTCCTTTTTGCGCCTTCCTTTCATCCTGCTTTCAAGGAAATTATGCCGGTTCGACGTGAACTGGCGGAAGAGGGTGAGCGAACTATCTTCAACCTCCTGGGGCCGCTCATCAATCCGGCCAGCCCGGCTTATATTCTGATGGGTGTTTATTCCCAGAATTGGGTGTATTCCGTTGCCCGATCCCTCGATTCTCTGGGGCTAAAGCGTGGCTTGGTGGTTTATGGCCATATGCCCGACGGGGGCGGAATGGATGAATTGACCTGTGTTAGCGAAAACCGGGTTGCCGGGGTGGGGGAATTGGCCGAAGTGGATGCCATGTGGAGACCTGAAACGTCTGGTTTCGACCGCTGCCAACGATCTGAACTAGCGGGTGGTTCGGCTGAAGAAAATGCCGAAATACTCCTCGCTCTGCTGGATGGGAAAGGTAAAAAGGGGCTTCTGGATACTATTCTATATAATGCGGGTACCGCCTTTTGGGTTTACGGGAAAAATGAAGGATTTGCATTGGCCAGGGATATCCTGTTGGGCGGGGCGCTAAAGGACTGGTTGCAAAAAGCTCGGGATTTCTACGCGGAATGAGCGGAAACATATTCGGGACTGACGGTTTGCGCGGCGAATTCGGCAGTGAATTCATCAATGCCATTCAATTCACCAAACTTGGTTATGCGATGAATTCTTATTTAAAAGAATATGCAGGAGTCGTCGATAATCCCACAGTTGTCATCGGTCGAGACACACGGGCCTCGGGCGAGGAACTCACAAATGCATTCATCTCCGGCTTGAATATTGCAAGTGATTACAACGTGTTAAATACCGGCATTATGCCCACGCCTGCTGTGGCTATGGCAGTTTGCAGCAATCATGCAGATTTCGGAGCTGTCATTACTGCCTCCCATAATCCTGCTGCCGATAACGGCATAAAGTTTTTCTCCAAACAGGGAATAAAATTGGATCTTGAGGCTGAAAGACAGATTACGAGAATCTTCAATAAACAGTTACCTGTTGATTTAAGTAAGCAACAGATACTTGAAAATGCTCCAATCGAACAAAGATCATTCAAAGAAGCCTACCTTAAATCCCTGGAAACTTTATTTCCCAAAGGAGAATTGAAAGGATGGAAAATTGTCCTCGATATGGCCAATGGAGCCGCCTGTGAAACGGCTCCCGCAGCATTCGAGAGGCTTGGAGCGGAATTGGTTCGATTGGGCAATCAGCCAAATGGCAGCAATATCAACGAAGCTTGCGGCTCGGAACATCCCAAGGCGCTTTGCGAAAAGGTTGTGGCTGAAGGAGCCTGTTTGGGCATTTCATTCGACGGAGATGGCGACCGGTTGGTCCTTTGCGATGAAAAAGGTTCTCTTCTCGATGGGGACGAGGTGTTAGCTTTGCTTGCCCTCCATGCCCAAGACCGGGGAGTTCTTTCTGAAAGAGGTGTTGTGGTAACGGTCATGAGCAACCTGGGCCTGGATGAAGCGCTCCGCAACGTCGGAGTACCGGTCGAGCGGGTGGCCGTGGGAGACCGTAATGTGGTGCAAAAAATGATGGAAAAGGGGTGCCAACTGGGCGGTGAGTCCTCGGGGCATATAATTTTTTTGGACCATTTCCCAACCGGAGATGGACTTTATGCTTCCCTCAAGGTAATCGAAATCGTGAAGGAGACCGGTTTCCCTCTTTCACAGTTGCGGCATTGTATAAAATTACATGCAAATTTGTCGCGTAATATTGAAGTAGCCCAAAACATCCCGTTTGACGAGATACCTTCGTTTACTCAGGAGGTGCGGGCGTTGGAAGCAGAAATGGCCGGGGAGGGCAGATTGCTCATACGATACTCGGGCACGGAGCCCTTACTGCGTGTTTTGGTTGAGGGCCCGAACCAAAGGCGGCTCGAAATTTGGATGAAACAGCTGGAAAGCGCAATCTACAGGTACTTGCCGGTTAAATAATGCAGGATGTCTGTTGCAAAATGTTGAATAGGCGCTCTTACTCCTGAGACTTTTCAATCCATGCAGGAGATCGACCTTTTATCGCTGGATTCCGGCCAGCAGATACATGTGAAAAAGGCCCGCCGGGCCATCGATTACGGGCATCACAGTTATGCCGTCGATATCTGCCGGCAAATCCTTTGGCGGGAACCTGGCTGCCTCCCGGTGCGGAAAATTTTACGCAATGCTCAAAAAGCTGGCGCATCGTCCGGGTACCCTAATTGGAGGAAATTTTTTAAAACCATAACTACTTTCCCTGGTTTCATCAGATGTCAAATTTGGTTAAGCCGAAATCCGAAAAAATCACTGTATTTGGCGGAAAAGTTATTAACCCGCGACCCCTTCAATGTTCGAGCCAACCTATTTCTGGCCAATGCGGCTGAATCATTGGGTTTGTCTGAAACGGTCGTTTTTGCCAGGGAGGAGATACGAGGTTGTCAACCACGCAATGTGAGCAACTTGATGAAATTGGGAATTACCTATTTGGCGCTTGGGCGGCATACAGAAGCAGAAAAAACCGGCGATTTGATTTTGCAATTCGACCCGATGGATGAAACCGCCAGAGCTCTCGTCAAAAGCTCCTCGGTAAGGCGTACCATTGAAAAAAGTGATTTTTCGCAATAGGGCCAGGGCCAACTTTTCAAACGGCTTCTAAATCCGAAAGATGCTTCCGAGGTTTTTACCCAAAAGCAGGCTGGCGCCCCAAATGGTTGCTCCCAGAAAGACCATCGCCCAGACTCCCAGAGCGCTGGCGATAAACCTGCCATCTCCCAAAAATTGCATTAGTTCGTAGATGGCTTTAGTGATTGGATAATAACTTGCTTTTTGAGCCAATATAAGTGAGTCGGAAACCTCCAGCATGGCTTGTGAAAAAGCCAGCAGGGCACCCGCTGCCAAATTCGCCGCAATGAGGGGAATTGTAATACGCAAGGCTGCCGACAGTGGGGGGCTGCCCAGGTTTTGAGCTGCTTCCTCATAGGTTACGCTCGTCTGCTGCAGGCCAGCCGCAGCCGACCTGACAACGAAGGGCAAACGGCGAACTGCATAAGCAATAATGAGCAGCGCAGTGGGGTTATCGATTGGATTGAGGAATTCGAAAAACCGGCCTTCCTGGCTCATGGCAAGATAACCGAAAGCAAGCACCAAACCCGGAACGGCAAGGGGAAGCATGGCCATCGCGTCCAGAGCCTGCCGACCTGGTAATCGCGTTCGCACCACAATATAGGCAACACAAAGACCGAGGGTGACGTTCAAAGCAGTGGCCCCTCCGGCATAAACAAGACTATTGCCAATTGCCGGGACAGTAATGCGGTTGCTCAGGGCAAGTTCGAAATTTCTCAAAGACAAGCTTTCGGGAAGCAGTGTAGCATACCAATCGTTAGCGAAAGAGAGGAAGACTACTCCCAGGTGCGGAAGAAGGGCGAGAAAAGTAACACCGCCAAAGAGCAATAAACAACCAGCCTTGCCTGCGATTCCGGGATCTCGCCGGTCCGTCTGGTGACCAGCCCGATCAGCCGGCGCAAAAGAAGCCCGCCCGAAAAGAACTTTGCCCACAATATAAAAAGAGATGGAAAAAAGAAGCATGACAGAGACCAAAGCGTAGGGGAAGGGGTTACCCCCGATGTCTTTCAGCCCGTAATAAATCTGGACCGAAGTTAAACGGCCGTAATCGAAGATAAGAGGAACTCCCAATTCGGTGAATGACCAGATAAAGACAATCGTGGATCCTGCAAACAGACCGGGCCGCATGAGCGGCAGGACAATGCGGAAAAATTTTTTAATGCCACGGCAGCCCAGGTTTTCCGCGGCTTCCTCCATGGCCGGATCGAAACTGGATAAGGAAGCCAGCGCGTTCAGATAGAGAATAGGATAGAGGCTGAGCGCGTTGACCAAAACAACTCCCCAGAATTGTCCCCGGCCCAACCAGTCGATTGTCTGGCCCTGGGCCAGGAGCCCGGTGGCGTTTAACAACGCATTGAGCGAACCGTATTGTCCCAGGATTTGGCGCATCCCGATAGCTCCGACAAAAGGCGGCAACATAATTGGGAGCAAAGCCAGTCCCATAAATGTTTTTCTGGCTGGAAAGTTAAAACGATCGGCAACAAGAGCCAGAGGAACTGCCAGCAATCCCGACAGCAAGGTGGTGAATAGCGCTAAACCGAAAGCGTTCCGCAAGCCCTCCAGATAAATTGGATTAGCGAATACTTCGGAAAAATACGATAGGGTGAAATCGCCGTTCGCGTCAAAAAATCCTCCCTGTAAAACCTGCCATGCCGGCCATAGAAAAAAGCAGGCGAAAAAAACGACCATGGTCGCGTAAACCAGAATTGCAAATATTCGGGGCATGCCAGTTGAGATTATTGTAAATTATCTAATATGTTCTTTCGCAAAAATTGTGATGGTGAAGAAGACTGAAGGAGTGGGAGCCGGATGACAGGACTTCGATGTCAATATGGGTTTTGAAATTTGCGCTGTGAATTCTTCATCCTGAAATTACGAAAAAAAGTGTTGAATAGTCATTTAATTTACCAATTTCCAGAAAGGAAATTTATTTTTATCTGAATAAGGGCAAGCGATTAGAGATATTATGAAGAGATAGTATTGATTGGGACAGGCACAAGGGGGAAATTAAGAAAGCCCAAGCAATTGCTGAATGTTGTCTCATAAAAGGGATTATGAACCGGTTGCTGGAGACTATAAATTTTCACCAATGTTTAATTTATTTAGAATTATGGTGACGTTAAATTACATGAAATAAAATGAACTTTTATACTTGATTTATAATTGAAGCGATGAAATAAGGGGACTCCTATGAACATATTAAAAAGAATTAAAGATCTTGAGAAAGAAGAAGCCAAACTGGCACGGGAAAGAAAAGCTTTGTCTGATGAGTTGCAAAATGCTGCAGCTTTGGAAGCGAAACTTGACGATCTGGTTAAAAAGAGCGGCTACAAAAACCCCAGGGCTCTAGTCGATGCCCTTATTGCGAAGTACTCTTTGCGCATGGGCAAACGGAAAGCGGTCGCGGCAGCGCCTGCTGAAAAAGCGGTTCGTAAAGCCGTCCGCAAAGCGGTCGTTAAGGTTGCTCGTAAGGCAGTTCGCAAAAGGGTTGCCAAAAAAGCTGCCAAGGTGGCCGCTGCCCCGGACAAAAAAGCCCGGCGCAAACGGACCAAGATCACCGCTAAGTTGCGCGACACGGTATTAAAAGCTCTTCAGGGCGGAATGTCCAAGAATGCGGCTTCCAAAAAATTCTCCTTGAGTTATGCGGTAGTCGGAAAAATGGCAAAAGGTGTTTACAAGAAACTGAAGTAAAACGATCTTTACTTGTCTGTAATTACCAGCCCGCTCCTGTTTTCAGGGGGGGAATGTTTTTCAAAATTATTTATAGAGAAATCTCTTTGTTTTTTCCTTCAACGGATTTAAGCAAAGAGATTTCTCTCGTTTTTCAATTCAGCATTTCCACTCAAAGGGCGAAGTTGTGAATTCCTGAAAACCGCCTGTTTGCAATTATCGGTGTGGTGGAGAATGAAGGATTCCAGAGGAAGAAGGCAGGGTTAATAGTCGATAACTGTCCAGAATTTCCGATACAGGTTATCAGAAACCTGAACACTGACTCCTGCAATAGCGGCAAAAATTTCATGGAAGACGGTTTTGGCAGGATGTTTCATCCCTTTCAAGTTTGCAAAGAGCAAGCTTGAAAGCCCCATCGGTTTACTATGCTCTAAGAGGGCGTCTAATAAGTGGAAATGTGCGATGGTGTGCGGCGGAATCGAAGCAGCGCAAGGCGGTTTCTCGCGTAGCGGGCTGCAAGCCCGTGAGCGCGAAACCAACGCCGCGACCTTCGATGCCCGCCCGAATCCCATTGGGACAGAGTGTTTTGAGGCATCAGCGGCGTTGCATCAACCGAGTCAGGGCTTCCAGCCCAAACTTCGAT
>JAJFLV010000107.1 GCA_021772535.1 Opitutales bacterium
ACGGCAAAACGCCTATACAGACCTTTAAGGACTCAAGGCATATAGCCGATGAAAAAATGATTGAAACCCCTACAATCGACAGTGCCCTGCAAACCGCTGTCAGTTAACTCTAACTTGTCAGGTCAAGTTGTAGCTACTACAGCTTATTCACTGTTTGGAATGGCTTTGGAGACAACACTGCACATTTATTTCTTCTTTTCTCTTTTCAATTTTCGTTTTTCCTTTGGACTAAGCAGGGCCTTTTTTTGTTTTTCCCTTTTGCCTTTATCTTTTTTTCCTTTTTCACTCATATCTATTTCTCCTTGCTTGAATATGACTTGCGCCTGACCGTGATGGCGAAACTCCGTCTTCGGTCGTCCAGGTTAGCAGATGATATCGTTTAGCGTCACCGACAAACGCCTCCAACATGTCCTAGACTTCAGCGATTTCGTCAATTGGATTCGAAACAAACTGACACAACTTTTTTTGGCAGGCGCATACCGCAAAGGGCAAAGGAACGGATAATGAGCCTTACAGGACAGGCAGTGGCAGCTTGGCCTTTTTACCCTGTTTGGAATGGCTTCGGAAACAGCCTGAAAGGTTTTAATTTTTTTAACACCCCCATCTATTAACCTATTAACCCCTGCAAGGGCGGGGAGGGGGTCGAGTGATTTCCCTGGTGGCGATATACGTATTATTCAGGTCATTCCTCCAATTTTTTACAAAAAATGGAAAAAGAGCCCTTGGTTTTGATGTTGCGACTGATAGGCAAGAAATCATGTAGGTTCCAATAATTCCGAATTTGTTGACGTAAAAGTCATTTAAGGCTATATTGAAGATTCAGGCTGGATTTGCCGTTGTGGGCTATGGAATAGAATACCCCGATTGATGGCCAAAAAGTACAAGTTTATTTGTTCGCCCCTCGATTTCTCAAGGGACATGAGCCGAGTAATGGCTTCATCGGGCAACCAACCTATTTGAAAGGCAAGTCCAATGTACCTAACAAATTCATTCTCACTCCGCTCCCAATTTCGCAAATTATTATTGATAACCATTTTCATGAGCCTTGCAGATTTGCTGGCTCAGGACGCCGAGTTGATCGCCATTGGTAAAGAGAAATTTTATTCTCAGGACTCCGCATCCGGAGCTGTCCTGGAAACAGAAGATCCTTATGGGGGATTTGCCTATTTTGGTGAAAGTTCTTCGGGTTCCATTCTTGCTACCCCTGTTCCCACCTTCACTCCTCCGGGTCTCAGCCCGATTGAATTGGAATTCGATGAGGATGGGTGGAATGCTGAAATTGATTTCCCCGACCAGTCTACGCTGGATACCACACTTCCCAACGGCACTTACACCATCAATTACACTGGCGCCAACGATGGAGATGTTACCGGCTCGTTGACGATCACCGGCGACGCCTACCCCAATGCCCCCAGCCTGACCGAGGCTTTCTTTAACGCTCTTCAAAGTGGTTCCTTGAGTGCGGGAGTCACCATCGAATGGGTGCCGTTTCAGGGAGGAGATGGCCCTAATGACTTTATTTTGGTAGAAGTTGAATCAATAGGCTTTGGAAATAGCGACATAATATTTGAAACGGAGCCTTTTGAATTGAATGGCACGATAACCTCCGTGGCTATTCCCGCCGGTCTCCTTGAAGATGGAGGAGGCTACGAAGTTTGCATCCAATTTTTCAACGCTGTCAATATGACCACAATCGGAGGAGCCCAAGCGGCAGCTTTTTACGCCTCGGATAATTGCGTTGAATTTGGGGATACCAGCCGGAAAGATTTGCAATTCGGCTTTTCCCAGGACGCCGGCTCCTTCAATGACCCCGCCAACAATCAGGTGACTACCAATATTTTCCCCATTACCAATGCACAATTCGATTTAACTTACACTTTCCAGGACTTCGCGGGAAGTTTTCCTGACAAGAGTTTGGTGATTTTTGACGGACCGGCGGGCTCTCCCATCAGCGGCCTTGTGCCGTTTCAATTTTCTGGTCCGGATCAGGGCGAGGGCCAGGGATTTTACCGAATTGAGAGGATTGTCTTGCCTGCCGATGGATCAAGCTATTCAGGCACTTACAGGGTAAGTGTTTCCGATGCGGAGGTCTTTAGCAAAGAGGTAGATTTTCCACTTCTTCTGGACCAAAACCTGATCGTGGTACCCACCGTCAACCTGAATGGCGATAACACCATTCAGAGTATCGATATTGTTTATAGAACAACTGACGACCAGCCTGCCTCTTCCACAGCTTTTATCCAAGAAATGGGAATTAGTATATTCGGCGCCGATTTTTCTCGCCTTTATGAAGAATTCAACCTCCCGGGGAACACAACCAATATTATGCCTCCTGCCGGGATCAATAGGAACGATGTTGAGGGGCTGGGCTTCTTCTACTTCACTGAACTGCGAAACTTCTATAATACCTTCTACAGTAGCGCACCGCCTGTCGAAGAAGACATTTTCGGAGGCATCGATATTCAGGGGGGGTTTCCCGGCTGGAAAAGCTCGCCTTGGTATATGAATTACAATGTCGACTTCTGGCCCTGGATTTACCACGACGAGCACGGCTGGCAATTTGTCTTCCCAGGGAGCACCGATTCGGTAATTTTCCTTTGGGATCTGGGTTTGGGGGAATGGATATTTTTTAATGAAAGTTCCTACCGCTGGATATTTGTATTCGGAGGCGATAATGCCGGATGGGTCTTCACCTTTGGCGACAACACCCCCGACCGAAGATTCTTCCAAAGACTCGACAACGGCAGTCTCTTCAGCGTCCCAGCAGGATTGCCTGTTGAGTGAGGGGGCGGGGGAATATCCGAAGAAACAGCGAAGGAAATTGCCGCTCGCAATCGCTCGCGGCAATGTATGGTTGAGGGATTGTATTGAATCCCGTTGTGGCAAGCTATAGTTGAATACGGGTAGGGTGTCATCCATTGGGGTGAGAACAAAGAGCCGGACACCCATTGATCCGAAGGGTCTTTGCCTGAGATAGCTGGATTGAAGATTGCCAAATTGTATTGAAAGGGGTAAAAAAAGATCGAGATATTAGAAAGTAGCTATTTTCAACGATTATGAATGCACATATGGGAAATCTCGGCCTGCTTATAATCATCGCTGTGTTATTATGGTCGAGTCCTTTCACTGTGGCAGAAAATACGGCTGAAATTGATGTCGGTGCCGAGGAAAGTAAATCTTCGGATTTGAATGCCGCCCAAGCGCTGGAATTGTTATCGGCTGAAAACGATGTGATCGTGTTGGATGTGAGGACTCCTCAAGAGTTTTCGGCTGGGCACATTAAGGGGGCGGTGAACATCAATATTTTAGAGGACAGTTTCAAAGAGAAAATGGCAAAACTGGGAAAGGACAGGGCATATCTGGTGCATTGTGCGGCCGGGGCGCCCACAGGGCGCAGCCGGCGTTCGGTGACCTTAATGGAAGAGGTGGGGTTCAAAAAAATTTACCATCTCGATGGAGGTTTCATCTCCTGGCAACAGGCTGGAAACCCGGTGTCAACTGGGGAAGAGAAAGAGTAAGACGAAAACGGTTCATCTTCTATAAAATATGTTGGCCAGACCTATGAAATGGATTGACCGAGGCAAATTCCTGGTGCAGGCGTTTTGCGAGGAAATCGCATTTTACCGTCGAGTATTACGCCACCCAAGAACTCCCCGCGTATCGCGGGTACTTTTGGGTTGCGCCATTGCTTATGCGTTGTCGCCTATTGATTTGATCCCTGATTTCATTCCGCTGGCTGGGCATCTCGATGACGTGCTGATTCTACCCGTAATGATATGGTTTTCGTTTCATTTGATTCCGCGCGAGGTATTGGCAGAGTGTCGGGCAGGACGGTCGGCTCATACACTGGGCAACTTATCGGTGGAGGCAACTGCCGACCTGCCATGGGCTTGATGGTTGAGGAAGAATCTTGCGCCCCAATACCTCGTTTCCCTCGCCTGGTTCGTAGGGGCTTTCAGCTTTTTGAAGTTCTGCTTCCTGTTGCCCGATCTAGTCCATAGGGGGCGGAGGGACTCATCACAATGGAAAAAGTCCACGTTATCCGCTATGCGCCGAAAAAATTCGGGGCCGGGCAATAGGGTGGGGCTGATTTATATCCGGGTCAAAATCCAAGTGAAAACTTATCAAGCTTTTCCGGACAAACGAGGGAAAATGGCTGCCCGACAAGGACTCGAACCTTGACAGACGGAACCAGAATCCGTCAATCATGATAGACTAAAAACTGGCTTTTAGCACTTCATTTATCATGTATTCCGCTTATTTATGGGGATTAGAGGCCATCCACCGTTTGGGCATTGAATGGAATTAAAAGGTAAGGAATGGCCAATAAGTTGATAGGAATGGCAGTATTTTGATAGGACACTGTCAGGACTGTCGAAGGGGGGGAGAGGGCTTTGCCAAGGTTCAGGTGTGCCGTTTCGGCCTCATTCCGAATTCCTCTCGCAAGCACAGATAGGTAGCCTGTGAGAATTTGAGCGTAATAAGCGTTTCCTGCCTGTCCTCTGGGGCATTAACCAGTCTGATACCCGTATCTAGTCGGTCGGAACCCCCCGGTGTGGATCCATGGCAGGCTTCTTCAGTCAGTCCCGCAGACCCGATCTAGCCAGCTCTTTCATCGCTGAATGGCACGAATGCGCGCGGCCCGCTGCTCCAATGTTTCGCCTTCTTCGTCCCGTTTGGTAGCTCGATACAGCGCAGCCAAGTTCTCAAGGCTCGTGGTCACATTGGGATGGTTCGGCCCCAGCGCCTTCTCTCTTATCGCCAGCGCGCGCTGGTAGAGCGGCTCGGCCTGCCCCTCCATTGCCACCGCCGTTGGAGAAGCCGAACCCGTTGGCTTGCAGGATCTTGATGCTCTCGATCTTCTTCATGGGCTTGACGCTGGCTTCGATGATCTGCGGTGCACCATGCACGATGATCTTACGCAATTCGAAGTTGAAGAGTTCCTAGCTGAGCAGGTTCTTGGCTTCGTTGATGGCTTGTTCACCTTAAACTTCGACTTCAAGGCGCTTCTGGTCGGCCTCGGCGAGATTCGCGGCAACGCAGCTTCGATGCTCGCGATAGACTGACAGTTTCATTCTATAACGAACATTCTGTCAGTGCCATAGTAATCCTGCCAATTTGCATTGTAATAATTAAACATGCGTTCAAGTAGATCCTGCGGTAGTTCTTCGACTCCGAGTTCGCGCATATTAGAACGGATCTTTTTCTTTGCGTCAGGTATGCAATCAGGATCGTCGACCAGCAGCTCGAATTCTGCCAAAAATCCGTAACCAGCATTCTTGTCGAGGCAGACGCTGATCCCGTTGTAAGTGAACTCTCGTCGCTCCCGCGACCACTTTGCCTGATATACATATCCAGCATCTAGCACGAATTGATCTAGATCCTCAATTGTTAGACCGACCATTTTGGATTCGAATTCCCACCTCGCTATTCCGTTCGCACTACTGCTATCATCTACTGTCGCTTTGATTACAATCAAGACCGATTTGTCAGCAAGTCGAGTTCTCAATGATATGTCGTGCGCCCTATCAACGACCGAATCCAATCTTCGTAACTTGCCTTCTTCCAAGTAATTAGCAATGTTAAGGCAGACTGATCCCAAGTCGCCACCGGTAAAGTAGTGGTTCAATTGTTTATGACGACCCTTCTCGAGTAAATGACCACCGGTGGCACGCATATTGTCCAGAAATGCATCCGCATTCTCTTTGCTGACTAGTAGGGTCTTTATTTCGACTTCATAGGAACTCATAGCGCTAAACTTCCCTGATGCCAACCCGATTGTCAACTCCGGTATTGACAAAGGCTAAACGATGTTCCATTAGATTGACGCATGGTTCTTCCTCTGTGCGAATGGGACAAGCGAGGTATTGGGCTCTATAATCCTCCTGTTTCAGGGGCCTATATCCCAGCAAATTGTAAGATCAATCTGTGCAAATACAATGTCAAGGAAGAGTCTGAATCGGGGGAGTTGACGTCGGGCAATAAACTTTCGAGTGCGGAAGTACCAGAACAGATTGTATGGGACCTTCGAGTCGGCCATCACGTACGTAGATTCAGGATAAAAAATGAAGAAGGGATTAAAAAAGAGAATTTGTCAATTTCTCCTCATGAGTGTTGCAGTATAGAAACATTGGAATCTATAGTTACGCCAACCAGTGTGTTCGGAACAATTTGCTGTAAGCGCTCGATATCATCTAATGGTCTTTGGATCGCGAATGCAAAAGTCGACCCAAATTACGGATCACCTGGAGGGGAAGGTAGCAGACTCTGGATAACTGTAATTAATCCCACGGATAGAACGATTATACTAAAAAAAGAAGATGCGTTTTGTAGTTTATATTTTCAGTGCTTATCACACGAGGTACATGGTGCCCGACGTTCAGTAGGAGGGTTAACGTGGCCTAAAAGAGGATTTAGGGATTTTTTTAAAGACGCATTTCGCCACCCATTTTTGGTCGGAGTCACAGTAGCAATTGTGAGTTCCGTTTTAACTGCCGTACTCACTGTCAAATTTATGAACGATCTACGTTCTAGTGTAGAAAGCACGCATCGTGATTCCAGCAAACCTGCTACTGTAGCGCCGGAGAATGATACTAAGGCCACTTCGGAAGCGGTTGAAAAATAAATGTAAGTTACGATATGAATTCTGCGCCAGTCATTAGCTTAATTGTTGTGGAGTTCGACGCGATACGTGGACACTGTTTTATTGAATCAGGACGGATGCTAGTTTCTGTACGCGAGCCGAATACAAATTTACACCATCCGAATGTCCTAAGTGTTCCGACCCAGCGCATACCGTTGGAATTATTTGATGCAATCACGAATAGATGCCAGATCTCTGTGTATGAAGACAACAACATGGCGCTGGAAGCGGATTGGATCGACAGCGAATGCACGGATGGGTACGATCCTGTAATTTACGCAGTCGAATCTCTACTCGCACAGAAGCTAAACATTAGTGAGGGACTATGCGGGAAGCCAGACCCATGTCCTTTCCAGGCGAAGCCAGTATGGATTGAAAGAGGATCTGCCGCCTATCCAAAGGGTTTCTGCGATGAAGTGGAATATGAGCCAATTGATATGTTGGGGATTCTCGTCCGCATATCAACGCCTGAAGCGTTTCCGAAGGCTACGCGTTCCTACAATCGTATATTGTGGCCTATGATATCTCAGTTTCTACAGGCATATGAAATGAAGGATGTGCACTGTATTGACGAAGGGTTGAACTCTATTGAGCTTTGCATTCATGGACTCTGTGTCGCCGTTGCATATACGTACTTGACGAGAAACATGTCAAATTCCTTCACTTACGACCGTCGGCGACGTCATCCGCTCACGAAATAAGCGGACTGGGAATGTCCGGCGTCGCATTCAACGTTGTTACGAACGCTCTCTGTCTTCCAGAAGATCTTTCATTTGCCGTATGTGATCTATGGCAACATCTTCGAGCCGCCGATCCAAGGCATCCGAGAGGACACTGCAAAACCATAGCATGAACCCTATTTCTTTGGATATCTTCGCGGAGTGTTCCTCATCAAGGAGTGATTCTCCCTGGAAAGAGCAATTCTGAAGTAGTCCATTAATCTTCCCTGAAGATGAAAGTAGTCCCTGCGAACACCATTCGATTCTCGCGACTCCGTCGGGCCCTTTCGCTGCAAGTTCCGCGGATGCCTTTTGGAACTCTTCGAAATTCATCGTGAGACCCTCCATTTTTTAATAAGCTCTTCCGGCGCAGAATAAAGCACATAATCGTGGACAATTTGGGCCCACGATTCCATCTGATCGTAATAGTGGGAGATCTCATCTACCGGCTTCCAATCGGCTGTGTAATGCCCCCGTTCCAAAATGGTAAACTGAGGTGAACCTAGGATTAGCAGGTAAAGGAAACCCACATGAACGCGTGCTACCTCGGTAGAATCGTCGTTGATTATACCGAGGAAAGTACACGATTCCTCGGACGTAAACCTGATTTCCTCGGCCATCTCCCTTCGCATCCCTGCCTGAATGAGGTCGGTCGAATCGTTCGCATCGGAATCGTTTACATGTCCGCCAATCCCGAGTGAGTACTTGTCATGCAACCTGGCTTCAGTTTGTTTCCTTGTGCGCTGAATAAGCAGGTAACGGTCTCCATGATTGGCCATTATGTAAGGAATGACCTGTTTGTACCGTAGGTCATGCTCCGCTGCATTTCTGTCCAGAAAACGATAATGCGGGGCGAGAGTAGACCTAATTTCAGCAGCTTGGTGACAAAACGTGTGAGGACACGCGGCATCAAGGACGTTACGCGGCACTACAAGCACCGATTCTTGATTATCAATCTTCTCCATGCTCGATTGGGATTTCTGTCCAGATTTCAGTGGGAAATTACAGATAAGTACGCCTGAAACTCGTCTTCCGCAACCTCGATGGCCTGCTCAAGAACCGTTTCGGGGGCAAGCCCTTCGATTTTGGTGACGATGGAGTTCGCGGTTCCGATGATGATTCGGCGAATACGTGCGCTGATGATGTCATTCATGGTGTTTATTCCTCGTTTCGTGTTGTTAATTGAGCGTTATCGTTTTTTTGAAATGAGTCGAATCAATTCTATAATGGTATCGAGTTTACTGTTAAAAATATTCGGGTTGAAGGTGGGTGATTTTGAGGTGAGCCCCATACGAAGGATGCTTTCAAGAAGAGAGAGGGTGCTGTTCACAGGTGTTCCTCGGTTCGGACAAGAAACTGTTTTCGCTGCTTGTTCTCTTCCCATAATTTCGGAAGAGGTCTGTATTTCACTAATCATACTCCATCCTTTCATTCATTAATATTATTTGAGTTCTGGTTCTTACCATACGGTAAAATCTTTGATTTTACCAAATTATACAATAATACACATAGTTGTCAAGAGAAAAATAGTTATAACACATTGGATATAAACAGTTTATGTAATGGCTGCCCGACAAGGACTCGAACCTTGACAGACGGAACCAGAATCCGCCGTGCTACCATTACACCATCGGGCAATTGGTTGGGTGTTTTTGGGATTGGTATGTGAAAAATCTAACTGGCTACCCTAAAGCCTGGACTTCCGGTTTTCAACCTTGTTTTCCTCAACCTAGCAGGAGACGGTCCAGAACGAGGCCGCCAAGGAGGATGGGGAGGTAGGCGATCGAGGCCAGAAAGAGCCTGCGAGCGGCTTTTCCTCGATCAATTGCGAGGAGAAATCGGGTTGCCGCGAATAAAAACCAGAGGCCGAGAACGGTGGCCAGGCAGGTGTAGAAAACGGTCGTAAATCCGAGGAAAGCGGGTAGCAGGCTGCAGGCGAAAAGGAGCGAGGTGAAAAGGAACGATTGACGCGCGATTCGCCGGCCCGATGGGTCGATGACAGAGCCCATGGGGAAACCCGCCTGGGCGTAGTCTTTCCTGAAAGTCCAGGCCAGGGCCATAAAGTGAGGGATTTGCCAGAAAAGGAGAATGGCAAAGAGGATCCAGCCGAGGGTTGAAATCCCGGATTCAGCCGCGGCCCACCCAATGAGAGGAGGCAGGGCGCCGGGAATAGCCCCGACTTCCGTGCACCAGGGGGTGAGTTTTTTCAAAGGGGTGTAAGCCAGCAGGTAGGCCACCTGGGTTATGACTGCCAGTAAAGCGGCCAACCCATTGACGCCTACATAAAGGAGAAGGTCTCCCGACAGGCAGAGAACCAACCCGAATACCAAGGCCGCCTCAGGAGTGACCAGACCGGCAGGCAGGGGCCGTCCACGGGTGCGAACCATTTTGGCGTCGGCCACGCGCTCCATCCATTGATTGAGGGCGGCCGCTCCTCCCGCCGCCAGGGAAGTGCCGAAAATAAGAGTTGTCAGGACACCGGGGTCGCGCGTGGGCAGGGCGGCCAGATAACCGACGATAGCGGTGATGACCGAGAGCATGCTGAGACGTGGCTTGGTCAGTTCCCAATAGTCAAGATAGCGGGATTTCTCCCTGACGGACTCTCCCATAAGGAGACCGGTTTGGGTTTTCGATTCGAGATCAAAGTTGGCTGGTTTCAGGTGCATCTATGGATTCTCTCAGGCAGAGGCTGGGGCGGGATCGTTGGAATGATTGGGGTCGTTTTCGGCGAGAGATTCAGGAGGGAATCCCCTCAAAGGCAAGCGGAATGATAAAAAAGTGAGCATCCAACAACTCGCAAGCAGAAAAGCGCCTGTCAAGGTATGAAGTGTGGCGGAATGTTCATTCAGTCGTGTCCAGACCAGCGTGGCGCCCAGGAATATTTGCACCACGAGCAGTAAAAGAGGCAACAATGCGACTGGGCCGAAGGCTTGCCGAGTGTTTTTGTCGGCCCAGACTTGGGCGACAAAGGCAAGCACGGCCAAACATACCAGCAATGCTCCCGCACGGTGGGTGAAATTCACCGCCACGGCCCAGTTCCAGTAAGTCGGCAGCCAATCTCCGTTGGGAGTGGATTGGGGGAAGGAAACCAGAGCGAGCCCGGCATTCCCATGCCGAACAATGGCGCCGAGGAGTATCTGCAGGAGTAGAAGCAGGCAGGTTCCAATGCCCAGATAGCGTATCGAAAGCCCGGCAGGTTCCGACAGCCCCGCTGCTCGCTCAATCCAATTTCTGGACTGAGCCAGGGCGATGCTGACCAAAAGGCAAAGGACAATCTGGGCGCCCATGGCATGAAGGAGAACAAATGCCTGAGCCGTCAGGTTGTTTTCGGCGCCGGTATTAAGTTGGTCGAAGCGCACCCTCATCCCGCCCATGATTCCTTGCAGGATGACGGCTGCAAGACAGAGCACGGTTAGGCGCCGGAGCCATGCGCGTTCTTCACTTCGCCAGGTCCAGAATACCATTATTATGGTTAACAGGCCCACGACCATACCCAGCAAGCGGTGACTGTGCTCTGCCCGCATATCCCGGTCCTCCAGCCAGCCCTCCGGGTTCAGGGTTCCATTGGAAAGCGGCCAGTCAAGGAAAGCCATGCCGGCTTCGATACTGGTGGTGAATCCTCCGGCGTAAAGGAGCGCCACCGCCACAACCAGCGGAACAGCGCAGAACCACGCCAGTCCGGGTTTATATTGATTCGTTCGTTGACAGGAAACAAACATCTGAAATCTTGTATCTAAAAAATAATGAGGAGCCAATATGCCGTGAAGCATTGGCTTAGCAAGATAGAAAACCAATGATGAATAATATAAATTTCTCTCTAAGAATGGTCGTATTGGCTATAATCTTTTGCGGGCATTTAGGCGTCAACGCAGACGAAAGCAAGGAATTGCGCGGCGAAGTGCTTTCGGTTTCGGCTGAAACCAGGATCTTGCGGCTCAAACATGGCGGGGTGGACGGTGTGCTGGAGGCCGGTGAGACAGATTTTGCGGTGATCAAAGGCGATGCCCTTATTTTTACGCCCGGAGACTTGATCCGGGGAAAACTGGTTCGCATGGAGGAATCGCTGCGGCTTGAAGGGATATGGCCGGCGAGAGATTTTGCCGAAAGAGTCGTCGACAACACAAATCGCCAATTGCACCAGGACACACTCTCACGAGATCCTGCCCCGTTTCGGCAAATCGGAGAAAACATCCCAACCTTCGCTCTCTACAACCAGAATGGCAATGTGGTGTTGTCCCGCAAGCTAATGGGGAAAAAAGTTGTTTTAAATTTCATCTATACGCGGTGTCCCATGCCTATGATGTGCCCCGCCGCCACCCAGCGTATGCAAAACCTGCAAAAGCTGGCCCGGGAAAAGGGAATTAAAAATCTCCAGCTAGTATCAATGACTTTCGATCCCGATTACGATAGCCCCGGCGTTCTCAAGGAATACATGCTGAACCGGAAGATCGATGAAAGCAATTTCATGCTGCTGTCCGGAGATCCCGGAGCAATTACCGATTTGCTCCGGCAATTCGGCGTTGCCGCCAGAAAAGATGAACACAGCAATACCTACGACCATTCCATGGCCACCATTCTCATAGATGAAAGGGGAAAAATCACCTTCCGTAAGGATGGCATGAAGTGGGACGAGAACGAATTTTTGAAGCGGCTGTGAATCCCGCGCCGCCAGGCCTCGGGCCTTTTATCCGGCAAATGTTTTGCTGTTCCAGGCCCAATCCTCGCGCTTTACATCCTGAAAGTTGATGTAAACGCGGTCAGGTGGAAGGTTTGTTGAAATAGCCAGCAGGTCGCAGAGTTTGCGAGACAATTCCTCTTGAGCGCCTTCCGGCAGGCCGATCGAGCGAAGATCGAGAAATGCCGCCGGTCCGGAATCACCTCCCATAATGAGGGGGCGCGTTTCCTCCAGAGACACCATCATGAAATCTTCCGGCTTGCCGAGGGTTTGGCGCATATTTTGGAAGCCTTTTGGAGGAGTTTTTCACATTCAGCAGCTTCCAGGCTTTGATTGGTTCGAATGTTCAAATAGGGCATGTTTCTAGATGCAGAATGCTGGATTCAGGAATTTGGGAGAGCACGGGTTTCAATTTCTTTTTCGACCCGCGCGATGAAATCTTCCACGGTAAGGGATCCTTCGTTCTCTTTGTTGACACGCGAACGAACAGAAACCATTTCCTGTTCGGCTTCTTTGGCCCCAAGGATAAGCATGTAGGGTACTTTTTCGGTTTCCGCCCGCCTGATCTTGGCCCCAAGTTTGTCCGACTGGGAGTCTATTGAGGCCCGGATTCCTTTCGAGAAGAGTTGGTCGAAAATATTTTGGGCGAACTCATTTTGATTGTCTGTGATAGGAAGTAGGCGGACCTGCTCGGGGGCCAGCCAGGTGGGAAAGTTTCCGGCAAAATGTTCGATGAGCACTCCGCAAAAGCGTTCCATGGAGCCAAAGGGGGCGCGATGGATGAGAACCGGACGATGCGGCTTGTTATCCGCCCCGACGTAGCTCAGGTCGAAACGCTCCGGAAGGCTGTAATCGACCTGAACGGTCCCAAGCTGCCACTCCCGGCCAATGACGTCGCGAACCACAAAATCGATCTTGGGACCATAAAAAGCGGCTTCACCAATCTCCTTTGTGAAGGGCACTCCCATATTTTCAGCCACCTCCAGCAATACCTTCTCGGCCTTGTTCCAATTTTCGAGATTGCCTGCATATTTCTCTGAATCATCGGCCCTGAGCCCGACCCGCACCCTGTAATCGGACATACCCAGGGTGCTCAGGATAACTTTTACGAGGTAAAGGCATCCCTCGATTTCAGCGGACACCTGCTCGTCAGTGCAAAAAAGGTGGGCGTCGTCCTGGGTGAAACCGCGGACGCGGGTCATGCCGGTCAATTCACCGGATTGCTCCCAGCGATAGACGGTGCCGAACTCGGCCAATCGCACCGGAAGGTCGCGGTAGGAACGGGGCTGCGAGGCATAGAGCTTGATATGCATGGGGCAGTTCATCGGTTTGAGCAGGTAACCATCGATTTCGCCGCCATCGATTTTGTTGGATAATTCGGCGCAGGAGCAGCCTTCTTCGGCCAGGTGGCTTAGCTCCGCCCGATGGACGATTGGGGGATACTGGGAATCGCTGTAATAAGGAAAATGACCCGAAGTGCGGAAAAGCCCCAGTTTGCCGATGTGGGGTGTAAAGACCTGATCATAGCCCTGTTTGCGGAGTTCTTCCGCGATAAAATTCTGTAATTGCTGCCGGATGATCGCTCCGGCAGGGGTCCAAAGGATAAGACCTTGGCCGACATCTTCGTCGATGTGGAAGAGTTGCAGATATTTACCGATTTTTCTGTGGTCGCGCTTTTTGGCCTCCTCGAGTTGGTGAAGGTATTTTTTCAGTTCCTTTTTATCAGGAAAAGCGGTGCCGTAAATTCGCTGCAACTGCTTGTTCTTTTCACTGCCCCGGTGGTAGGCACCGGCCACATTGAGCAGCTTGAAAGCTCTCACTCGTCCCGTATCTTCTACATGGGTGCCGGCGCAAAGATCGACAAATTCGCCATTGCGATAATAGGTAATGGATTCTCCCTCGGGGATGTCTGCCAGACGCCCGATTTTGTAATTCTGCCCGATTTCCCGGAAAAAATTCTCCGCTTCCTGGCGGGTAACTTCGATTCGTTCGAAGGGCTGGCGTTCCTTGACCACATTTTTCATCTCTGCCTCGATACCTTTGAGGTCCTCGGCGGTGAATTTGTGTTCAATATCGAAATCGTAATAAAATCCCGTATCGGTGGGCGGTCCGATATCGAGTTTGGCTTCCGGGTACAACCGGAGCACCGCGGTGGCCATTATGTGAGCCGCCGAATGACGGATCTCTTGCAGTGGAGACATTTGTTTCATGGCATCATTATGGTGAGAAAATTGATCGAATTTGAAAATAAAAAAACCCAAGGCAATCTTGCTCTCGGGCCAACTTGAAATTAGGACATTGCCAATGTCTTAATCAACTACAGCCGAAAGCTTCTGCCCCCGAAGTGGCAGTTCGCGTTGTCGTCTTGTGGATGATTTTTAACATTTGCTATGCAAAAGGCTTGCCAGGATTGATTGAAAGTCAAGCCGTATTGATTTATTAACTCGTCCGAGGCAAAGGAAACCTGAAGTTAAAGCGCTTCCAGTTCATAGCCGTCCCGGGTATCTTTAACGGCCCAGCCTTCGGCTTTGATTCTGTCGCGCAAAGTGTCCGCAGCGGCCCAGTCTTTTTCGTTTTTGGCCTTCCAGCGTTGCTCAGCCAATAATTTAACCTCTTCGGGCACATCGGCGGGTTTTGGTTGTGCGGTAAAGAGTTTCAATCCCAGGGCATATAATAATGCTGCTATTTCCAGCAGGATCGTATCGGCTTGTTCCATTGAAAGATCGCTGCGATCGATTTCTTTCAAACGGCTGAACATCGCGCCAGTGGCCTCGGGGACATTGAGGTCTTCCTCCAAAGCTTTCCACGAACCGGAGAAACTTCCCTTCATGAGGGCAGGAAAATCCAATGGCAGTTCTTCCAGGTCCTGCTTCCGGCGTTCCGCAATATCGAGCAGACGGAGAACCGATTTTTCCATTTTCTGGAGGGCGCTCTGGGCCGCGTGGAGGCCATTTTTTGTGAAATTCAACTGTTGCCTGTAGTGAGCGGAGATCAAGGCGTAGCGAATTACCATGGGCGACCAGCCTTCTTCCAGCAAATCGCGCAAAGTGAAGTAATTACCGGCGCTTTTGGACATTTTTTTTCCGTCCACGAGCAAGTGGATGGTATGGAACCAATGGTGGGCAAACGTCTTTCCGGTGACCGCCTCGGTTTGGGCAATTTCGTTTTCGTGGTGGGGGAAGCATAAATCTTCCCCCCCGGAGTGCAGGTCGAATGAATCACCCAGATATTTCATGCTCATGGCCGAGCACTCCAGATGCCAACCGGGTCTTCCCTGGCCCCAAGAGCTTTCCCACCAATTGTCGCCGTCTTCCGGTTTGCGGCTTTTCCAGAGGGCGAAATCGGCGACCGATGAACGGTCGTAATTGTCGGCCAGGTTGGGGGCGCCGCCGCTGGTGGAGACCTGGCTACGCAATTCTCTCTGGTCGAGGCGGGACAGCCTGCCGTAAGGAGGATAAGAGTCCACTTTGAAATAAACGGAACCATCGGCTGCCTGGTAAGCGTGCCCTTTCTCCATCAATTTTCCGACAAGATTGATTTGTTCCTCAATATGTTGTGTTGCTTTCGGCTCTTCATGGGGAGTGAGCATGTTGAGAGTATTGCAGTCCTCATGGAAATAATTTGTCCATTGGCTGGTGAAAGCCTCCAGAGAGAGACCCGCCTCAAGGCTTTGGCGGATGGTGTTATCTTCAACATCAGTGATGTTGCGGACATAGAGGGGATTCAAATCGGCCACTTCCAGAACCCGGCGCAGGATGTCGTTAACTAAAAAGGTCCGAAAATTACCGATATGGGCGGGACCATAAACGGTTGGACCGCAGCAATATAAACGGTATTTTCGCCCATCCGCCGACTGGAGGGGTTGAACGGCACGGGTCATCGTATCGAAAAGGCGCATATAATAAATTTTGTAGGGAACTGTGGTGAGGGAGGAAACTAGGGCAACATAAAATACTGGCTTGCTTCAATCAATAATAGTGCAATCTTTCCAACATGCAAAATTCATCTCGAATGAATTTGTCACGGCGGCCCCGAAGATTGCGCCGAATCGCGTCCATTCGCAGCCTTGTGGAGGAGACGCGGGTCGGAGTGAACGATTTGATCATGCCTCTGTTTGTCATCGATGGACAGAGTCCGCCCCAAGATATCGATTCCATGCCGGGACAGCAGCGTTTAAATATAGATGACCTGGTGGCGGAGTGCGAAGCCCTGGCTGCCACCGGCATACCTGCGGTAGCTCTCTTTCCGGCTCTGGATCCCTCCCTAAAAGATGAAGAGGGCAGTGGAGCGCTGGATGAAAACACCTTGGTCCTGCGGGCTGTGCGGGCACTCAAAAAAAACCTGCCGGAATTGACCGTAATTACGGATATCGCTCTCGATCCTTATACTTCCCATGGCCACGACGGTGTTCTTAATGCCGACAAGACCGATGTGGAAAACGACCGCACAGTGGCAATTCTGTGCAGGATGGCGGCGCTCAATGCCGAGGCGGGGGTGGACTTTGTGGCTCCCTCCGACATGATGGACGGGCGCGTCGGCGCCATCCGTGAAAGCCTCGATGATGCGGGTTTTGAAAATACCGGGATTATTGCCTATTCGGCCAAGTTTGCTTCCGCCTATTACGGACCTTTCCGGGATGCTGTGGGTAGCGCTTCGGCTGCGGGAACGCATTTGCTAGGGAAACAGACTTACCAACTGAATCCAGCCAACCGTCGGGAAGCACAGGTGGAAACCCTCCTCGATGAACAGGAGGGAGCGGATGTTCTCATGGTCAAACCGGCCGGACCCTACCTCGATATTATCCGGGAGCTGCGGGATTCGACCGATTTGCCGGTGGCGGCTTACCAGGTATCCGGCGAGTATGCCCAAATCCATGCCGCAGCTCGTTTAGGCTGGCTCGATCTTGCCAAATCGCGTGATGAATCCCTGTTGTCAATCAAACGGGCAGGGGCGGACATGATCCTGACCTACTTTGCCCGCGAGGTTGCTCAAAACCTGGCCAAGTGAAGCGTCTTCGAAGGTCCTAAATAATCAAAAAACCGGAACTCCGGTTTCAGTTTCAATAGGGTGAGCGTGGGACGTTCAGGCTATCTCCCGGGTAAACCTTGAAATCTTTATCGGGGTTCCTGAGGGCCGATTTTACGTCCACCACGTAGGTTTGGGAGTCCCTGGTCAGGAGGACGCCTGATTTTTTTCCATAGAGGCTGAATCCTCCGGCTTCCTGGATTGCTTTGTTGAGCGTCAGGTTCGGGCTCCAGAGGACTCTGCCGGGCCGGATCACCTCACCGCCGACATGAATGAACCGCTGGGTAACCGATACGGATACGTCAATGGCAGGGTAAATTCTTTGCTCGACATAGGTAGCGCGAACCTTTTGGGCGATTTCCGACTCCGCCAGACCCGCCACTTCTACCTGACCGATGTAGGGCAGAGAAATAAAACCCTGGTCGTCAATTTGCACAGGCATACTAGCGGCGTCCGGAATGCTTTGCAAATTGACGACAATACCGTCGCCAGAGCGCAAACCGACGGAACTTGGAGGCGGGATAAAGGAAACCACTTCGGAAGGCGAGCTTCCACAAGCCCCAAGAAAGCCGGTCGCGAGGGCTAGAAGGATAAAACGTGTCACAATTCGAACTTTTAATAGCATAAACTGGATTCCTGGCAGTAAATGGCTCTACCGAAAATTGCCGATGAGTCCAGTTTAATCGAGAAACTCAAGTCTTCTCATCAATCGATTCCTCACTGACAACATCCTCGTCTTCATTGTTTTCCTCAGATGGGAAATCTTCATTTTCACTTTCCTCGACCCATTTCATGGTTTCGTCTTCCTCGATTTTTTCCTCTACAATATCCGGGATCTCGGAAAGGTCTTCCTCTTCTGTGATGGCGATGGCGGATTCCTCATCAAAGTCCAACTCATATCCTTTGGGCACGTATTCAAGGATTGAACTGATCTGATGAAAAAAATGCACAGCGTTCTCTTCGTAGGAATCAATTTTTTGCTGTTCGCGAATTTCTTCTTCGAGATCTTCAAGGGTCAGCGAATGCTCGAAATCGATCAAGTCGTTAAGCAATTTTACTCGCAGCTTGGAGATTTGCTCGAGAAAATCAGCGTAGGGGCCTTTTTCTTCATCCAGAATATCGGGCAATGCAAATAGGGGATCTTCGCTTTCAAAAAGAGATTCCTTAATCCGTGTAAGGTGGATGCAGCCATCTTCATCCTCCCTTTCGATCCCGAATTTGAAAAATGGGTCATCTAAAATTTCGGGATCGAAGCCGTATTCGCGCAAGGGATCGCAAAGGTCTATGATATGGGCGACCTGGCTGGGATCGATGATTCCGAGACCATCTACTTCCCAGCGCTTTTCATCACTGATGCTTACAACCCACCAGTTATTGTCTTCCTTGAGCTGAATAATGGCCCATTCCAGTTTAGGAGTGGCAGTCATATAGGTTACAGGTGAATTTTTGCCTGGACAGAAGGGTTAAATGTTGAGTTTGAAATTGTTCTTAACAAAGTTATGAAATATCGGCTAATATCTTTGCTCAAGGGTTAGCAATACTTAAAGTATTTTTTTTTATAATATTTCCTTTTAGAGAGGCGATAGTGGGCTTCAGGATCGCCACTGGGTTCTTGCACTTTGGGTGAAGTTGTAACAAATTAGGAAGATGGGTCGATTTTACGAGAAAGTTGCCAGACCGGTTCTTTTTATGCAAGATCCGGAAAGAGCGCACGAAATGACCGTTTTGGGCCTGAAAATAATGCATAACAGTCCATTTTTGTGCGGGCTCCTCCATCGATTAAACCGAAATTCACCAAATCGTCCCATTGAACTTTTCGGCCTCAAATTTCCCAATGCGGTCGGTTTGGCTGCGGGATTGGATAAAAATGCGCAGTTTTGGCGCGCCTCCGCAGCAATGGGGTTTGGGCATGTAGAGGTGGGCACCGTTACTTTGAAACCGCAACCCGGCAATCCGCGGCCTAGGCTTTTTCGATTTCCGGCAGAAGAAGCGCTCATCAACAGGATGGGATTCAATAACGAGGGAGCTGAGGCAGTGGCAGCCCGGCTCAAGTCAGCCGGCGCCCATCGATTCAGACCGATCCCTTTAGGCATCAACATCGGCAAATCAAAAAGCGCGGACCTTTCCAAGACCGCTGAGGATTACCTTGCTTCCTTTCACCATTTAGCTGATTACGCGGATTACTTTGCGATCAACGTTAGCAGCCCCAATACACCCGCTTTGCGCCAACTCCAGGGGCACAAATATTTGCCTGGTTTATTGCAAGCTATTAGCCAGGCAAATCTCAATCGGGCTCAAAAGCTTGGATTGAAGCCGATCCCGTTGCTGGTCAAAATTGCTCCTGACCTCAATTACGAGGAGATTGACAGTATCCTGTCCGATGTTCTGGAGCTTGATTACGATGGGATTATAGCCTCCAATACAACGGTTGAGCGTCCGGGCGCATTTTCCCGCGTGAACGAGCCCGGGGGACTCAGCGGAAAACCACTTCACCACCGGGCGGTGCAGATTATTCAATATATCCACAACGCCACCAATGGCCGACTGCCCATCATTGGAGTGGGCGGTGTGTCGGATGTTGAGTCTGCCGGCCGGATGGCAGATGCCGGGGCCTCTCTGGTGCAAATTTATTCCGGCCTCATCTTCAAAGGACCTTATCTTCCATCCCAAATTTCCCGCGCCTTGGCTCCGCGCCATGAGAATTGGGTGTGAGTGACCACGGAACCGCCCCTCAAATTAAGCCCCGCCCGGTCGCCCGAAGGCAGCTAATCGTCCGGGATCGCCGCGACAACAACCATTTCCAGAACCATTTTTTTCGAGGCCAAACCGGCCACACCGATTAGGTCGTGGGGAGGTGGATGGCGATCGCTGCACAATTCCGGACAATGTTGGCGAAAAAACCCCTCTTTGACTCGAAAAGCGGTCTTCCAGGTGGAAGAACCGGCCACACCTTCGGGGAAAGGGCCAACGACATAAGTAGTCATCTTGACAATGTGCTTGAGGGAGGACCCCATTTCTTCCAAAGCGGATTTAATACGCTCCAGGCAGACTCTGGCCTGGGCTTCGGCGCCCTCCTCAACCTCGGTTACATAAACGCCGTTCTCGAACTCTATCGTCCGAGGCGCAGTCGAGTTCGGGTTCCGGCCTTCGGTTCCTGCCAGCCAGATGAACCCTTTTGGGTTTTTGACTGCGGTTCCCTTGGACCATGGCATTTTCTGGTCTCCGTAATAATAAAGCGGGTAAGTGATAATTTCCATCAGGTATTCGAGATTTGAATGGGTTTAAAAATTCCTTAAAGAACTGGAGGGGGATGAATTACAACACCATACCTGTTACGGCATCCGCAAGCGGATATTATCGTAAAAACAGGCAGGGTTTTGACCTTTGCACTCGCTAAATTGGACACGGTTCATTCAATTTTGAATTCAATGAAGTCCTTAAATCGCCAGTTGTTGTTTCTGGTCGTTTTCCATGGAGTTCTGTTGATCCAAATTCCTTTGCCGGCCGGACACGATTACGAAACCCTGGAGGCTTGGATCGAGGCAGCAGGAAACGATGATTCAGATGAAATACGGCTCGATATTTTAAATGGCCTTCACCAATGGGCGAATCTTCCGGCTGAACTTTGCCCGCAATTGGAGCGGTTTATCAGCGAGATCGAGACTTGGCTGTATTCGGGGGATTTGCCGGGATTCCGTTCTCAAATACAGAAAACTGGAACTTATGATTTCGGTGTTCCCGAGGATTCGCCATTATTTCCGCTGACTCAAATCTACGAGGCTCGGATGCTGACCTGGACGGTTTTGGGACGCGGAACCTGGTGGAGTCTGCCGGAAAACCGACTGAAAATACTGGCGCGGGTCCGGCAAATGAACGAGAATCTGGTTGTCCAGTTTCCTCGGAATCGGCTTTTACGGATGTACCTGGGCGAACCTTATCCACCCGATAAAACTTATGCCCCAGCACCAGGCGCCCCTGCCTGGGCCGTTTATCAGCGAGAAGGGGTGGAACGGCTGGCTGATATCATCGAATGGTGGATCGACAACCGGCTGCGTGAAAACGGCGAATATGGCGGCGGTTGGGGCGATGATTGTGAGATGTGGCGGTTATGGATGCCCGTACTCATCGCTTTCGAGGATCCGAAAATCTTAAAGACCCAGGAATTTTTCTCCCGCGCGCTCTTGAGCCAACCGCACATGTCAAACGGGTATACCTCTAAAATCAACGACGTTGAGCACACGGCTGAGGATTCTGCGGATACCATTACCCCAATGATGATGCTCAAAGGCGAGGATCCCTACTGGGTTCAATATGCCCAGCTTTTCACCGGCTACATGCGGGATTTATGGACGGGTCGCAATGAGAGAGGATTGCTGCAATTCAGAAGCACTTATTTTACATCTTCGGAGATAGACCTGACACCGCGCAAGGCCTGTGCCACTGTTTATGAAGCCCGGGCGGTGCAACCGGTATTGCTGTATTGGCTGCGAACCGGCGATCCCGATTTGACTGATCTGTTTTCAGCTTGGCTCGATGGGTGGGTAGATGCCGCCATGCGGGCGGAGCGGGGCAAACCGGTCGGAATCATTCCAAGCGCAGTCCATTGGCCCGATGGAACTGTCGGAGGCCTGGGGAAACACTGGTGGAAACCGGAAAACTACACGGACGACCCGCTCTATGTCTGGCCCAGCGCCATGTACATGATGACACAATCCCTGGTTCAGGGCTGGCACATGACAGGTAATGAGAATTATCTCGAGCCGATCAAGGCGATGGCTCGAATTCGCCAGGAATACCTTGACAATCCGGTGTCCGATCCGGAACCAGGGTCTGCCGCCTGGTGCGGAATGCGTATGGGAGGGCTCATTCCGGCGCTGGCAAAGATTCGCATGTTGAACGGAACCAGAGAGTTTGATCGGCTGATTCGAACCGATAACAATTCCTATACACGCTACCGCTTTTTTAATGACACGGCAGGACTGGAAACAGCGCTGCGGAACACGGCCGAGGCTTTTCGTTATAATTGGCCCGGTTATACCAGCGAAGTCCGCTTCACGGATCGGCTGACCCGATTTCCCCGGTTATTTACCATCCCGGCAATGTATGAAAAGTCTTTAGCCGGAGTTTATGTTCCGAATACTTACGTGCTATTTTCGACCCTTACCGGGGAACCGGGCGATGGCGGTTATTTCCCTCTCAATGCCGTTCGCTGGCTGACTCCTCCCAGGAATTTTGCCGCTCTCGTGGAGGAATCCGGAGCCGATCGCTTGAAGGCGGAATTCTTTCATTTCGGAACAGAGCCAAGGGAGTTTGAGGTGGAGCTTTACCTGCTGGAAAAGGGCCGCTACAATGTCTCGGTAATGGATTTGGAAACCGGCCATGCGATTGAGGAATCCCAACTGGTCAGTTTCGGTAAAACCAACCGGATAGCCCTGAAAGCGCTGCCTCGCAAACGCTGTCAGCTTATCATTGAGCAATTGAGGTAATTGCATGATTGAATGCAAGAACATAGAAGATCCGGAGGCTCTTGTTGATTATCTTCGGCAGTCGGATCGCATCGATTTAGATGAAAAACCCACCATCGCGAACCTGGCCGGAGGCGTTTCTAATCGAACCGTTCTGGTAAGTCTTGCCAGCGGTGAAGAATGGGTTTTGAAGCAGGCCCTTTCAAAGCTGCGGGTCACCGTTGACTGGTTCAGTGAACCTTCGCGGATCAAGCGGGAAGCTGCTGCCATGCAATACCTGACCCGCTGGACTCCTGCCGGAGCGATAACAAGGCTCATCTTCCTAGACGAATCCAACTACATTCTGGGCATGGAAGCCGTACCTCAACCGCATGAAAATTGGAAAAACATGCTCTTAAGAGGAGAAGTTTGCCGGGAGCATATTGTGGATTTCGCGGTTCTTCTGGCCTCCATTCACAGAAATGCATTTGAAAACCGTAAAGATAGCTTTCCGGCTTTCGAAGACAGATCATTTTTTGAGTCGCTTCGGCTTGAGCCTTATTATGGCTACACCGCAACCCAGGTATCGGAAGCCTCAAATTTCCTGCATGAACTGATCGAGGACACCTTGACTCGCCAAGACACGGTTGTTCATGGCGATTACAGTCCCAAGAATGTGCTTGTTCATGATAATCGTCTGGTTTTGCTGGACCACGAAGTCATCCATTTTGGCGAACCCGCCTTCGATATCGGGTTTTCTCTAACGCACCTCCTTGGCAAGGCCCTTCACCTGCGTGAAAACCGATCCGTTTTCGCAAAATCAGCTTCGCTATATTGGCATACTTATCTAGAAAACCTGGGGAATGTCCCCTGGCTGGAAAACTTCGAAACGCGCTGTATCCGGCACACCTTGGGGTGTCTCCTGGCTCGTTCCGCAGGGCGCTCTCTTTTGGAATATCTGGACGAAGGAGAACGCGGGCAGCAAATAAGTGCGACCTTGGATTGCATTGCAGACCAACCCCATTCTGTTGATGATTTGATTACCAACTTCTGCCGCAAACTAAAGTAAAGTAATGCCGAAGATTCGAAAACTAAAAGGATTGGAAATTCTTGACAGCCGGGGACGGCCAACCGTTCAGGCTACCTGTATTCTGGAAAGTGGCGCCAGCGCCAGCGCTTCGGTTCCCAGCGGCGCCTCCACCGGCAAAGCCGAGGCTCTGGAGCTACGGGACGGCGATCCCGAACGTTTTGAGGGCAAAGGCTGTAAAAAGGCCGCAAGTCATGTCAGCAACGAAATCCAGGCGGCTCTTTCCGGCAGCGACTTTTCGGATCAGGCCGAACTTGACCGTTCCCTCAAGGATCTCGATGGGACCGTGGATAAATCACGGCTGGGCGCGAATGCCATTCTGGCTGTATCTATTGCCTATGCGCGTGCCGTCGCAATGGAAAATGGGATGCCGCTTTACCGGTATTTTGCCGAGATGCTGGAAGAACCTATCCTGCGCTTTCCCCGCATGACGATCAATCTCTTCAGCGGGGGATTGCACGCCGGAAAACAAGTGCCGATCCAGGACGTCCTGATGGTGCCGGCATCTGCCGGAAGTTTCGATGAAGGCCTGGTCATGGCTCACAAGGTTTACATGGCTGCTGTCGATCTGCTAGCGAGGAAATACAAGATGCGCTGGCTCACCGCCGATGAAGGGGGACTGAGCCCACCGGCAGGCCGGGCTGAGGAACTCCTGGATTGCGCCGTGGAGTCTATAGAATCAGCTGGGTACAAGCCAGGGGAGGACGTTTGCTTGGCGGTTGATGTTGCCTCGAGTCATTTTTATGACCGAGAAATCGGTCGTTACCACATCGACGGCAAAAGCCTCAGCAGTTCTCAAATGATCGAGCGGTTAGAGCAGTGGGTGGAGCGTTACCCGATTGTCAGCCTGGAAGACGGATTGGCCGAGGACGATTGGGAGCATTGGCCTCAGCTTTGTTCCGCCGTCGGAGAAAATGTTCTTGTGCTGGGTGACGACTTGCTTTGCACCAATCCCGAGCGCATCCGCAAGGCTATCGAGAAGAGGGCGTGCAACGGCCTTTTGCTCAAAGTAAATCAGATCGGGACATTAACGGAGGCACTGGAAGCATATCAACTGGCTCGTTCCGCCGGTTGGCAGGTGACCATTTCGGTGCGGAGCGGAGAAACCGAGGACAATTGGTATTCGGACCTCGCGGTGGGTTGGACGGGCGATCAAACTAAAGCCGGCTCCATCACCCAATCGGAACGCCTGGCCAAATATAACCGTTTTCTGGCCATCGAGGATGAACTCAAGCTGCCGGTTACAAGCTGGCCCCTCGGATAAATCAGATCAGTATTGGAAAATTACTTATGAAAATGGTGGTCATCGATGGTTACACGATAAATCCCGGAGACAATCCCTGGACCGGTCTGGAAGCCCTGGGCAAGGTGGATATATTCGAGAGGAGTTCATCCGGGCAAGTTGTCTCGCGTTCGCAGGGAGCGGAAATCCTCATCGTCAATAAAGTTCAATTAACGCGGGAAATCATCGAACAGCTTCCCGATTTGAACTTCGTCGCCGTGACTGCCACCGGTTACGACAACGTTGACATCGCCGCGGCCAAAGAAAGAGGGATTCCGGTTTGCAACATTCCCGTTTATGGAACGGATACCGTTTCCCAGTTCGTATTTGCCCATATCCTCGATCACTGTCATCACGTTGCACTCCATGCGGAAGCGGTGGCGGCGGGAGAATGGAGCCGTTGTGCGGATTTTTCATTTTGGAAAACGCCGCAGATCGAATTGGCAGGAAAATGTTTGGGCATCGTCGGATTTGGGCGAATCGGGAGGAGAGTGGGTGAAATAGGCCAAGCTTTCGGCATGGAGATCATCGCCTTCGATGTCTTCCGTGGCGAAGAACCAGACTATTCTAAATTTCGTTGGATCGAGTTGGAAGAGCTCTTTGTTCAATCCGATTTTATCACACTCCACTGCAACCTCACCAAGGATAATGCCGAGTTCGTCAATAAATCGCTGTTGGAGAAAGTAAAACCGGAAGCTTTCTTCATCAACGCCGCGCGGGGGCCATTGGTTAACGAAGCTGATTTAGCGGAAGCGTTAAATTCGAGCAAACTTTCCGGGGCAGCTCTCGATGTCGTATCGGTTGAGCCGATAAAGGAGAACAACCCCCTGCTCAGAGCTAAAAATTGCACCATTACGCCTCATATTGCCTGGTCCACTCTGGAGGCGAGAAAGCGAATGGTTGAAATGACGGTTAAAAACATTTCCGGTTTTTTGGAAGGCCGGCCGGTTAATATCGTCAACTGACCATATAACACATCGAACACATTGGTTTGACAAATTGGCGACATTGTGCGACAATCGGCGTGTAAATTTAAAAAAGGAAAAATGGCAAGCACACAAGGAGTTCGACTGGATAAAGAGATACAAGTCCGGCTAAAATCTCTTGGCTCAATAAAAGACCGCAGTATGAATCATCTGATTCGGGAGGCAGTCCTGCGTTATCTCGTAGACGAGGAGCGGTTTGAAAGAGAAAAAAATGAAGACGAGGAGAGATTGCAGCATTTTCTCGATACTGGTGAGCACGTCTCCCATGATTATATGAAAGCGAAACTTAAAGTGCTAATGGCGAAGGCCGTTAAAGTTGCTTCATGAAGTTGGTCTGGGCCAAAGAGGCTGAGGTGGATTTAGATCGTTTGTTTAATTTTCTCCTTGAGAAAAGCCCCAATGCAGCGGCAAAGGCCATGCGGGCTATTTATGACAATGTTGACAAGCTTATCGAATTTCCGGAAATCGGTCCTTTGATAGACGATTCAGGAAGGCGGGAATATTACATCCCCTTTGCAGCCAGTGCCTATGTTCTCAGGTATTATATTGTTAACGATCATGTGGTTATAGTTCGTGTTTGGCACGGCCGAGAATCAAGGAAGTAAGTCCGGCTCTTCGCGTGAGAAATTAGACCGAGAGTGGGTTCCAGACACGAGCAAAACCGAATCCGGAAAAGTCTTTCCTGTTTGCGGTGGCCAGATCGGTTACGCCGTGGTGCCGCAATGTCAGGGCCAACCGGGCGTCTATGATCCTGCGTCTCGGAAATTGCTGCTCTGCTGCATGTTTCCAAACACGGCACATAATGGGTGCGCTTTCGACCAAGCGCCACCGTGGATTGTTTCGAAAAGTTTGGCAGACCTCTACCGCTTCACCGGCTGGAAGCGGATGGGCCACAACAGCCGGATTCCTCAAAAGAAGATATAACTCAACCAGGACCAGCTCGCAAATAACCACATCATCACGAACCCCGCAAGAGTCCAGAAAATGAAGCGCGGCTCGATTTTCGGAGGCGTCAGCGTTTTGTGAGTAAAGGAGAATATTTGTATCGATAGAAAGCAAATATTAGTTCTCCTTTATCGATTCTTCGGCCAATAATCTCCAATCTTCCACGGGTGCTTTAAATGGTCCCAAATGATGCGGCTTGGGCGGACTCCAGGGCTGTTCCCTATCTGAAATCGGCGGATAGGTGCGGGTTATGTATTCCACCCCGCGCCGGATGACTTCGGCCAAAGACATCTCCCGCTCGCGCGCGACCCGTTTCGCTTCACGGTAAAGCGAATCCGGCAATTGGACCTGGGTTTTTATCATGATGGCAAATTACCATAGAGGGTAATTTGATGTCAAATTCAATTGAGAGCGGAAACATGGGAGAGGTTAGGCCGGATTAAAGAAACGGTTCTATGGGATTTAATTTTTCCTTGAGAAGCGGCTCAGTCCGATGCCGACGAGGAGAATTGTCATGGTTCCGATTACGATTATCATATTGGCATGGAGGGGGTTGCGGAGGTAGGTAGGCAGGGCGTCGATTTTGGGAGAAAGAGTCATCCAGGCGACCACCACCAGGCCGATGACCAATCCGGCTGCTGCGGCGGGAGATCTGGCCCTGCGGGAAATTAGACCGAGGAGAAATAGGCCCAACATGCCGCTGGCAAATATCCCCTGCATTTGCCACCAGGCGTCGAGAACACTTTTTATTTTAACAAGGCTCAAGGCCAGGCAAACGCTGATTGCTCCCAGAACCAGAGTAGAAGCATGCAGAACGCGCATGGACTCTTTTTCCGAGGCGCCGGAGTTGATATGGCGGGCATAGATGTCTTTGAGAAAAACGGTGGAGGAGCTGTTGAGGCTGCTATCGATGCTGCTCATGGCCGCAGCGGAGATGGCCGCTATCAATAGACCGGTTAACCCCACAGGCAGAAAGTTCACTATGAAATGCGGAAACACTTTATCTCCGATGTCCGCAGCGGTCAATTGGCTGGCCATTTCACGAAGGGCGGCCCCGCTCAATTCCGGCTGCCGCGCCGACATAACCTGGATTTGAACATCCTGCAATGACTGGGGATGTGTTTGGTAATAGGAGAATAAGAGGCTCCCAATGGCAAAAAAGATCAATGATATAGGGACGTAAATGAGGCCGCCCAAGAGGAGGGATTTTTCGGCTTCTTTTTGAGAACTGGCGGTGTGGTAACGCTGGATGAAGCTCTGGTCGATGCCGAAATTATTCAAATTAATAAAAACGCCATAGAGCAAAGTGACCCAGAAAGTGGCAGTGGTAAAATTGATGCCGAAACTGCCGAGATTGAATTTATCCCGTTCCCAGGCGTAGGCTATGGCTTCCCGTCCGCCTCCTTCCATTCCGAACAAAAGGAGAAACAGGATCAGTAGAGCTCCCACCATAAGGATGATGCTTTGAACGACATCCGTCCAGATGACGGCTTCTATTCCACCTAGTATGGTGTAAAGGGTTACCGCGATCCCCGATATGAGGATAATCAGCCTGATATCCCAACCCAGCATGGCGTAAAGCGCCAAGGATACGCCGAAAAGGATGGTTCCGGCCCTGGCAATGTGTGTCAGGATGAAAAATATGACAGCATAGGTTCGTGCCCAGGGTCCGAAACGAACCTCCAGGTGATGATAGGCGGAGATTTCCCCTGTTTTGCGGTAAAAGGGGATGAAATACTTTATCCCGATCAGTACCGCGACGGGGATCGACAGGCTGAAGACAAAAGAATTCCAGTTGGAACCGAAGGCTTTTCCGGGGATTCCCAGAAATGAGTTGCTGCTCAGGTAGCTGCCGAAAATGGATAAACCTACGGCCCAGCCGGGAAGCCGTCTTCCGGCTGCCATGAAGCCCTCGGTTGACTTGCTGCGCCGGACAAACCAACAGCCGAAGGCAATTATCCCCAGCAAATAAAGGAGCAGAATGGCGGTATCAACGGGCGACAGTTTCATTTATTTTCACCATGGAGCCAGGGGAACGCGATGGCCCTGAGTTCGGCCTCTGCCCACTTGACTTTTGGATTGGCTGGGGTGTATTAATTATACCAGGTTTCGAACCTTCATTTTATAGGTTCTAGTTATTTCCTCCCGGAGAACAAAAGATGTTTAAAAAATTCAATCTCAACTTCCGACGCACCCTTTACAAGTCATTACTGAACAGCGTCCGCACAAATACAGGGATTGGGTTTCACGACGGCGACCAAAGTCACCTCATAGCCTACCTGGGTAGCAGTCCGGGAGAAAATAAATCTGAAAGGCTGAGAGATTGGCCTGAATATAATGAACTCTACATCATGATGAAAGAACTCTCGGAGTCCTTA
>JAJFLV010000108.1 GCA_021772535.1 Opitutales bacterium
CGGAGATTTACCGTTTCAAAAAAAGCGGAATCCTTTTTGTTGTTCTGCATATCGTGGGCAGCAACAACAATCTGGTGCCGTCGCGGCCATCGACATTGCTTGAATTTAAAGAAAGGAATGCCGCCAATCTCTATTTATTAAGGGATTCCTTCGCTCTGGCAGAAAAAGAGAAGGCAAAGGGTTTGGTTTTGATCCTGCATGCAAATCCCGGTTTGGAGAACACTTCATGGCACGATACCTCGAGCTGGCAAAAAGGCAGTGGATTTCACGATTTTTTAGAAACCTTATACGACCATTTGCTATCATTCCGCCAACCGGTCCTTCTGATCCACGGAGATTCCCATTATTTCAGGGTGGATAAACCAATCTATTTCAAAGGCACCGGTACGGTAATCGCACATTTTACCCGGGCCGAGGTATTTGGAGAGAGCAACATCCATGGGCTCGCCGTCAGCGTAAACCCCAACGATCCACAGGTATTTACGATCAAACCGTACATAACCCGGCAGCAACCCAATAATTAACACCTTAGACGCCCTCTAAGAAGGCAGAATTCTCAATTAACGGAAAAAGGCTGTAAGTTTATCGGGTTCGGTTCGTCTAGTAGATTGTTCAAAAAAACACAATTAAAGTAAAAAATCTGAAATCCTTTTTCGGGTCGTATTTCTCCGGTAGTTCTGTGCAAAGGGAAGCGGCATGACAGAGGAAATCTTTTTAAAATTTCAGTCTAAAAAAGAGATTAAACATAATGAGCAATAGTAATACAATTACGGTGACAGAGTCTAGTTTTGGTTCCGAGGTACTGCAGTCGGGAAAACCCGTTCTAGTCGATTTTTGGGCAGATTGGTGCGGGCCTTGCAAAATGATCGCTCCAGTTTTGGAGGAGATTGCCGATGAGCACGCAGGAGCAGTCAAAATTGCCAAGGTCAATGTAGATGAAAACCCGAACCTGGCAAACCAGTTTGGGGTCAGGGCCATTCCAACCCTTCTTATTTTTGAAGCAGGAAAGGTTACCGATACGATTGTCGGGTTTTCGGGGAAAGAGGCGCTTCTATCCAAGCTCGGTCTGACCACCGGCCTTGCTAACTGATCTGGACGAACCGGCAGGGAGTAATAAATTTCCCTAAATCGTCCTTAACATCCTATAGACCTCGACCGGTTCTGTCTGAGGCTTGGTAGGGAGTGTGCTGAAGGCAGTTCGGCTCAAAGGAGTTTTCTTGAGATAATCCATGGAGGACTTAATACGTAAATTGTTCTCCTCGGTTTTGTTGGAGATACAGGTTGAACTATAAAAGGCACTCCTTGGTACATTTTGAAAACCTGACTCAAATTAAAAACAGTTGCCCACAAACAATTTATCCTTACAAGGAGATCATGGCTAAAACAGCTCTTGTTGCAGGAGTGGGGCCTGGATTGGGCGAATCATTGGTCCGCAAATTTGCGCGGGAAGGCTGCAAGGTGGGAATGTTTGCCCGCTCCGCTGATTACCTGAAAACCCTTGAAGATTCATTGAAAGGGCAAGGGTACCAAGCGCTGGCCACCCCGACCGACCTGACGAATCCGGGAAGTGTAGCCAATGGGTTTCAAAAGATCCGTGACAGTCTTGGCCCCATCGATATACTAATTTATCATGCCGGGGGAGCCCGTTGGAGCGGTCTGATCGATTCCAGCGAGGAGGAATTTGAACAAGCATGGAGGGTCATTGCCTATGGGGGTTACCTCTGCGCCAAGGAAGCGGTGCAAGACATGCTGGCGCAGGGCAGCGGGGCTATCCTTTTTACCGGAGCTACCTCCGGGTTGAGGGGAAGCGCCGGCGCTCTCGGGTTCAGCAGCGCCAAGTTCGCCCTGCGCGGAATGGCCGGTTCCCTGGCGCGTGAACTATGGCCCAAAAACATCCACGTCGCTCACATCGTAATCGACGGATGGATCAATACCAAAGCGGTTCAAGACCAGTTTGAACCGTCCGGGGAAGAACCTCTTTTAAATCCCGATTCCATTGCCGAGAGCTACTGGAATCTTGTCCTGCAGGAAAAATCCGCCTGGACCCTTGAACTGGATTTGCGTCCCTACAACGAAGACTTTTTTACGTAATTCCAGATCTGAACAATCCGTTCCAATAACCCCGATATACAATCAAATAAGTACTCCTGAAAAAATTTATGAATAACTCAAATACAAATCGAATGAACATTCTCTTAACCGGCAGCACGAGCGGCTTTGGCCGGTCGATTGTCGAAACTCTGGCAAAGAAAGGACATCAGGTATTCGCCACCATGCGGGCAGTCGGGGGCAAAAACGCCGGAGTGGCCCGGGAGCTTGAGGAATGGAGCCAAAGTGAAGGTGTTGACCTGGAAGTAGTGGATCTGGATGTTTTGGATGAGTCCTCAGTCAATTCGGCGGTGCAAACCATCCTGGCCAAAGCCGGAAATATTGATGTGGTGATCAATAATGCGGGAATCGGCTCGTCGGGCTACCTGGAAGGATTCACCATGGAGCAGGCAAGGCACATTTTCGATGTCAATACCTTAGGGCCATTGCGAGTCAATCGCGCTGTGCTGCCCCACATGCGGGAAAGAAAATCGGGGCTGCTCATTCACATAACCAGCGCTACCGGCCGTCTTTATATTCCCGGTTTGAACATCTATAGTGGAACGAAATACGCCCTGGAAGCTCTCGTTGAATCCTTTTCCTATGAACTGGCCCCCTTTGGCATTGACTGCGTTTCCATAGAACCGGGTGGATATCCAACTGATATAGCGGGTAACGTCACAGTAGCCGCCGACACTGACCGCCTGGCCGGTTACGGCGAAGGAACCAACCCGGCCTCAGACTTGTATGAGTACTTTGGAGAAAAATTCAGCGGCCCAAATGTGCCCGATTTGAAAGAAATTGCTGATGGCGTTAGTGATCTCATCGATATGCCGGCGGGACAGCGGCCATTGCGGGTAGTTATCGGCGATGTCGGCACGGACGGACTAGAGGAATTGAATGAGGTGACCAAGAAGATTCAAAAAAAATATTTGGATTCCATGGGGCTTTAACGTTTTTGGCAAATTTTTATTCTTTCTACAGGATAATGAGATGCGGAATATCAGCCTCAGGTAATCGGATTTACTTGCTCAAGTCTTAGGTATCGGTTAAAAATTTGAATCATCTTTTGTCTGATTAATCCCAAAACATATTTTAATTACAGGATGAAAAAGTATTACCTATACATCACCGCTGTTTTTTTCTTCAGCACATCGTCTGTCTTTGGTGAAAATCTCCCCTCAGGAAGAGTCATGGAATTGCATGATTGCGAGCTGATCGCCGGAGGCTGCATCGTTTCCTCTGAATCGACTCTGGGGGGCCGCTCGCTTCTGCGGGTGTGGGATTTCGCAGACGGCAGCCATTCAGGGCAGAATTTGACCGGTTTAAAAGTGGCCCTCCTGCAAATTGCCCGGAAAAATCTGGCTTTCCCCTCAACGCTGCCTGCTGGAAACGTCATCTATCTACCGCCGGAAGCAAGTCTTGAGCAGCACAAAGCCCTCGTCGATTGGCTGCGAACCGAGGAGCCCGCCGTTTCTGCAGGAATTGTCGAAGAAAAGATAGTCCCCATCGAAATCTCCGGATCCGGTGAGACGATTTCCCTCAAAATCGGCCAAAATATCTCTTTGCAGACACAGTCCGTGGTTCCCGCCGGTCCCGACCATTGCAACGGGATGCTTTGGTACAGCCCTCGCACACGACTGAATACATTCAAGGTGCTGCTGAACCGTAAATCCACCGTTCAGGAAAAAAGTCTTGAACTCACCTGGAACAACCATTATGCAAAGAGCGTCTTTTTAGGTAGTTTTGGCAAAGCAGCAGTTCAATTTGCCGCCAATGCCAACAACCCCGAAATGTGAATTAGCACTAGCGAAAAAAAATTCCGTCCCGCAATCCGTCCACCACTGCTCAAATGCCGGGGAAAAATAAAACCGCCCAGAATTCTCCAAACTCTCTTTCACGGCGTGATTTTCTCAAGAGTGTAAGCGCCACTGCAGTCGCCGCCGCCGCTTCGCAGGCGGAGCAACTGGCCGCCCAATTAAAGGAAGCCAACGATGAAAAAATACTGGGCCCTGAGAGCGTCCCGGTAACCCTTAATATAAACGGCGGGAAAAGAAACCTCGTCTTGGAGCCAAGGGTCACTCTACTGGAGGCTATTCGGGAACACCTCAACCTGACGGGACAAAAGGAGGTTTGCGATCGCGGTACCTGCGGGGCTTGCACCGTTATGGTGGATGGCGTGCCCCAATATTCCTGCATGAAGCTGGCGGTTGATTCTCAAGGTCAGGAAATCACCACGGTCGAGGGATTGGCCCCCGAAGGGCAACTCAATAAAGTGCAGGAAGCGTTTGTGGAGTGCGATTCATTAATGTGCGGTTATTGCACACCGGGCTTTGTGGTCAATCTGACCGCACTGCTCGACCGCAACCCCCACCCCTCTGAAGCCGAGGTCCGGGAAGCATGTTCAGGAAATCTCTGCCGTTGCGGAACCTATCCCCGCATTTTTGACGCCGCCTTAAAAGTTTCTGGAGTAAAAACGAAAAGCCGGGTTCAAATTTTATCTGCAAAGGAACTCTTCAATGCCTAGCTGGCCAAAAAATCCCAACTATCTGGGCAAATCCACTCAACGGGTGGACGGCCCTCTGAAAGTCACCGGCCAGGCACGTTATTCATCGGATATCCAAAATGAAGGTTGGCTTTACGGGATGATCCTGCGCTCCCCGTGGGCCAACGCGAAAATTCATTCCATCGATTTGTCGGCTGCCCTGAATTCTCCCGGTATAAAAACGGCCATCAAGGTGCGGGAGGAGGAGTTTATCGCTCATTTTTACGGACAAGAGCTGGCGGCAGTTGCCGGAACGAGCAAACAGGCCTGCCACGATGCCCTCGCCCTCATCAAGGTTGAAGCCACAGAGCTTCCTCATGTGGTGCGGGAGGAAACAGCCATTAATCCCCACTCAGCAAAGGTTTTTCCCGAATTCCCCAATATCGGAGAGCCCCGAGTAAGGGAAAACGGAGAGGTCGATAAAGCATTTGCCGAAGCCTCCGTGATTGTAGAAGGACTTTATTCCACCCAGATTCAAATGCACCACTGCTTCGAAACCCACGGCAACACCGCCAACCAGCAAGGGGACACCCTTACGGTTTGGTCTTCCACCCAGGGAATTTTCAGTGTCCGGGACGGGCTGGCCAGCAATCTTGAGATTCCCCAAAACCAAGTGCGTGTCATCAGTGATTACATGGGAGGCGGATTCGGTTCCAAGTTCGGCCCCGGTGTGGAGGGAGTTTTGGTGTCCCGATTGACCCGCGAAACGGGCCTACCGGTCAAATTGATGCTTCCTCGCAACGATGAAGCCAAGGCGGTCGGCAATCGCCCTTCATCCTTCCAGCAAATTCGCATGGGTGTGGATTCCGCGGGAAAAATCATCGCTTTTGAAATGAATGCCTTCGGCTCCGCCGGGTTTGCCAGCGGTCCCAGCACTGCCGGGGGTGGTGGCCGGGCCGGATTTCCCGCTCCTTATATTTACGACATACCCAATACCAGGGTTCGCCAGGCCGGGGTCGCCGTGAATGCTGGCTCGGCGCGGGCATTTCGCGCTCCGGGGCATCCCCAGGCCTCTTTCGGCATGGAATCGATCATGGATGAAATGGCTCTCAAGCTGAAAATGGATCCACTCGATTTTCGTTTGAAAAACGATACCGCCGACTCATTACCGGCGGAAATTCGCCGAAAGGAGTGGGAACTCGCCGCCGAGCGTTTTGACTGGAAGGGAAAATACCGACCTCCGGGCATCTCTTCCGGAACCATCAAAACAGGCATTGGACTGGCAGGCTGCACCTGGGGCGGCGGGGGTCGGGGAACCCAGGCTGAATGCCAAATAAATTCCGACGGATCAGTCGAACTGCGCTGCGGCACCCAGGACCTGGGAACAGGAACCCGCACCATCATGACGGTGATCGCAGCGGAAATATTTGGCCTCAAGCCCAGCCAGATCACGGCTCGGCTGGGTGATACTCTTTTCCCTCCATCCGGGGGCAGCGGGGGCAGCACCACGGCGGCATCGGTTTCTCCCGCCATTCACAATGTCTGCCACAATTCTTTAACAGAGCTGCGAGAGGTGAGCGGCATGGACGACCCCACCGGCGGCAATTGGTCCGCAGCTTGTCGGAAAATCGGCATTCAACCCCTTATAGCCCAGGGACGGTGGCAGGAGGGCCTCTCCTCTCGCGGTGTCGGCGGGATGCAAATGGCGGAAGTCGAAGTGGATACCTTAACTGGCGTCGTCAAGGTAAAGAAAATTCTTTGCGTTCAGGATTGCGGGCTGGTGGTCAACAAACTGACCTGTGAAAGCCAGGCTTATGGCGGAGTCATTATGGGCATCGGTTATGCCCTCTTTGAAGAGCGCGTTATGGACCCCTTGTCCGGAGTAGTTCTCAATCCCAACTTTGAAACCTACAAACTACCCGGTTCCCAGGACATTCCGGAAATAGAAATTATCTTGGTGGATATGCCGGAACGCGGGGTCATCGGCGTGGGTGAACCGGTTACCATTCCAACCGCTGCGGCGATCGGCAATGCCGTGGCCAATGCTATTGGCGTACGTGTTCCCATCATTCCGATTACACCGGACAAGGTATTGGCGGCTTTGGGTAAAGTTCCCAATAAATCGGCCGATTCCCTGGCCGGAAATTGGAGAAATTTTCATAAAAACCTCCATTGGGATGAATTTAAACCCGCAGAGGCAAAGGAGGAGGGACACTGATGAAACCTTTTCAATATGTGACCGCGCCCACTGCCAAAAGGGCTCTCGAACTTTGTGGGA
>JAJFLV010000109.1 GCA_021772535.1 Opitutales bacterium
TGAGAACTTTAACAATTTGGCAGGTATCACCGCCATCGATGAATTGGTTCCCCTGATTTCGAAAGCCCGCCTCGTCATTGCCAATGACAGCGGGCCCATGCACCTGGCGGCGGCCCTTGGAACGCCGGTCCTCGCTCTTTTCGGTCCAACTGACCCCAAACGTTTCGGCCCCTTTCCGCTCATCAAAGAGTCCAACCACATTCTCACCGCGCCGGGTGGCGACCTCTCCAAACTGACCATCGATACTGTTTTTGAGAGGGTCGAAACGATTCTCCAAGACTGAGAATAAGGATTGATTTTTTAGCCATAAACGCCCAAAACACCCTCCCTTGGCCATGATTGACCTGAATATATTGAGAAAGCAGCCAGAGCTGGTACGGAAGGCGGTGCAGGCAAAAAAATTTACCTGCGACGTCGATGCTATTATCGCATTGGACGAAAAAAGACGCAAAATTTTTACTAGCACCCAAGAGGCGCGCTCCCGACAGAAAGCAGCCAATTCGGAAATGGCCGGTCTGCCCAAAGGTTCCCCCGAATTTCTCGAAAAAATCAAGCAGATGAAGCAATTGTCCATCGAGGTTAGGAAACTGCAAAAACAGCAGCAGGAAGTGGGTGAAGAGTGGGAAAATCAACTGCTGACCATTCCCAATATCCCGCACGAATCTGTTCCCGAAGGCGATGACGAGAAGGACAATCAGGTAATCGGCGCCTGGGGCGATCCTGAGGAAGTCTCCCCCCATGCGGTTCCTCACTATGATCTTCCTTTGTTTCAAAAATACGTCGATTTGGCCGGTGGCGGCAAGGTGACGGGAGCGGGGTTTCCATTTTTTATCGGGCCCATGGCTCGTCTGGTGCGGGCGCTCATCCGTTTCTTCCTCGAGGAGGCGGCCGCCGCCGGGTATGAGGAAATCATTCCGCCATTGCTCGTCAATGCCGCCAGCGCCACAGCGACCGGCCAGTTGCCCGACAAGGAGGGGCAGATGTATGAAATTCCAGATTCGGGCTTTTATCTCATCCCCACCGCCGAGGTGCCGGTAACCAACCTCTACCGCGATGCCGTTTTCGAAATCGGTGACTTGCCCAAACTATCTGTGGCCTGCACTCCCTGTTTCCGCCGCGAGGCGGGCAGCTATGGCAAAGAGGTCCGGGGTCTTAACCGCGTCCATCAATTCGATAAGGTGGAACTGGTCAAATGGGTTTTGCCGGAAGGAAGTTACGACGAACTGGAATCCTTGCGCGAGGACTCGGAACGGCTTTTACACAAACTCGAGCTTCCTTACCGCCGCCTCCTCATGTGTACCGGAGAAATTGGCTTTCCCCATGCCAAACAGTACGATCTGGAGGTTTGGTCGGGTGGTCAAAAGAGATGGCTGGAAGTTTCCAGTTGCAGTAATTTCACCGATTTCCAGGCACGCCGGGCCAATATACGGTTCCGTGGGCCGGATGGGAAGCTGCACTTCGTGCACACACTCAACGCTTCCGCTCTGGCTTTGCCGCGGACCCTGGCTGCCATCCTGGAAAATAATGTGCAGGATGATGGCCGGATTCGGTTGCCGGATGCCCTGACGCCCTTTTACGGGGAGGAATATCTTGCCTGACTGATTTATCGAAATGAAAAACAGGGATTGGCCGGCTCTGGCCAGAGCCTTGGGAGCAGTGCTGCCACGTAACTGTATGCACCCCGGGGTGCTGGGCTGGATAGAAAAGAATGGGGCTTCCTCCCCCTGGAGTCTGGCCTGTTCGGGGGGCGCCGATTCCCTCTCTTTGGTCTTGCTTCTCCATGCTCATTTTCCCGAATTTCGGGAGAAAATGCACATCCTCCACTTTAATCATCTTCTGAGGGGTATAGCTTCGGACCAGGATGAGGAGTTTGCTCGCCAATTGGCTGAAGGATTGGGTCTGAAACTTCGCTGTGGAAGATGGGATAATCCGGGTGCTGAAAAACCCTCCGGAGCGGCCTCCGCCCGGCAGGCGAGGTTTCGTTTTTTTTCCGATTCCATGGATGAAATAGAGTCCCAAATCCTTTTTTTGGGTCACCAGATGGAAGATATTGCCGAGTCGCTGTTGATGAGGGTGGGGCGGGGTAGTGGTCTTGGTGGCTTGGCCGCGCCCCGCCCTGTGCATACTTTTCGCGCCGGGAAAGTGCATCTTCGCCCTCTTCTTGAACTGAAGAAAACAGATATTCTGGAGGCTCTATCCGCCCAAGGCATTCCCTGGAGGGAAGATGCCTCCAACCAAGGCGAAAAATATACCCGCAACCGCCTGCGCTGGCATGTTTTACCAGCCTGGCAGCAAGCCACGCCCCAGGACATTTTCAAGGGATCGGCCCGCACCCGCGCCCTGGCGGAGGAAGACGAAGAGGCTCTCGAACAATGGCTCGACTCATTGCTTCCTCCGGAAATTAATACAACTGAACTCGATCTCCGCCCCTTATTCGGAAAACCTTTGGCCCTTTGGCGACGGGCCTTTCACAGGTTTTTGATAGCGAACGAATTGGAAAAGTCCTTTTCTGCTTCTGAAGTTGATCGGTGGGTTGCCGATTTAGCGCGAAACCGGCCCAAAAAATCCAGTGCGGGAAAATCGGGCTTCATCGAGTTTCGCTCTGGCCGACTTCTTTTCTTGAAAAAAACAAAGGTTGAACCCAATTACAATTGGCCAACATTGCGAATCCCGGTCGGCGCCATCCTTTATTGGCCCGATTCCACCGCTTTAAAAACAGAAACCAAACCCATTTCATTGCATCAACGCACCTCCATTCTTAGTGGAAAGATCGATCAGCGCTGCGCGGCTTATCTGGAGACTGGAAGCGAAAAAAGCTCTTTTCTTTTGGTTCGCGGATGGAAACCGGGCGACCGTTACCACCCCCTCGGCGCTCCCGGTTCGAGAAAGCTGCAGGATATGTTTACGGATCGAAAAGTTTCGGCTCTGGAACGAAAAAGACTCCCCGTTGTCTGCAACCATGAGGGTGAAATCCTATGGGTTCCCGGGTTGCTGCCTGCAGATGCTTTGAAAATCACGGAGAACACCTCTCGCGCTATAAGATTGACTTATATTCCGGCCCCATCAGCCTGAAAGAGTAAACAAAAGAATGTCTGATAAGAAAAATTTACCGTCCGGCTCATCGCCGCAACGTAGTTCGCCTGCCGATCGGTTCAAACCGATCTTTATCTGGCTTGTACTCATAGGCGCCCTTTTGAGCTTCTGGTATTTTGGCGATACCCAGCCTCGCGCTACCAATGACTGGACCATTAAAGATGTCCTGCGGGCAGCAGAAGATGGGCGGATTGCCAAGGGCACCATCAAGTCCGACCCGACCGGCGGTCTGCAGTGGACCGAGATTCGGGTCGTTCTGCAGGAAACCTCCGCCGGCCAGGAACAAGTGTATGTGGCTCGGGGGCGGTTGACCGATGATAATCTGCAGCGGTTGCAGGAAACTGGACTTTTCCGGGAAGTTCCCGCCAGCACCTTGCTGACGGAGATCCTGGTTACCCTCTTGCCCTTTATCATCATTATCGGGGTGCTCTATTTTCTATTTACCCGGCAATTGCGCATGGCTGGTCGTGGCGCCATGAGTTTTGGCAAAAGCAGGGCCAAAATGCTCACACGCGAGCGTGAAAAAGTAAGTTTCAAGGATGTTGCCGGTTGTGAGGAGGCCAAAGAGGAGGTTTCGGAGATCGTCGAGTTTCTCAAAGATCCTAAAAAATATCAAAAAATCGGCGGACGCATTCCCAAAGGCGTTTTACTCGTCGGTTCGCCCGGAACGGGCAAAACCCTCGTCGCCCGTGCCGTGGCCGGGGAGGCCGACGTGCCCTTCTTCAGCATAAGCGGTTCGGATTTTGTGGAAATGTTTGTCGGCGTAGGGGCGGCCCGCGTGCGCGACATGTTCGAGCAAGGCCGTAAGAACGCGCCCTGCATCATCTTTATTGACGAAATCGATGCCGTGGGTCGCCAGCGCGGGGCGGGGCTCGGCGGCGGCAATGACGAGCGGGAGCAAACCCTCAATTCCCTTCTGGTGGAAATGGACGGGTTCGATTCGCACGAAGGCGTCATCATCATTGCGGCTACTAATCGGCCGGATGTGCTCGACAGCGCCTTGCTTCGGCCCGGGCGGTTCGACCGGCAAATAGTTATCGATCTGCCCGATCTGCATGGCCGTGAGGCCATCCTCAAAGTTCACGCCAAAAAGATCCAGATTTCTGCCGAGGTCGATTTCAATATCGTGGCCCGTAACACACCCGGTTCCTCTGGGGCCGACCTGGCCAATCTTCTCAATGAAGCCGCCCTCCTGGCTGCCCGCTATGGCAAGAGAGAGGTCGATATGAATGACCTGGACGAAGCCCGGGATAAGATTCTCTTTGGACGGGAACGACGGCGATTGATGGACGATGAAGACAAGAAAATTACTGCTTACCACGAGGCCGGGCATGCCCTTGTCCAGGCGGTAGTCGATGACGGGCATTTGCCCGTCCACAAAGTCACCATCATCCCTCGAGGACAAAGCCTGGGCAGCACCATGTTCATGCCCAAAAAAGACATCCTAAACCATGCCCGCAAGCGCCTCATCAACCAGGTCTGCTGCGCCATGGGCGGCCGCGTAGCGGAGGAAATCATTTTCGACGACATTACCAGCGGGGCCGCCGGAGATATCCGCATGGCGACCAAGCTGGCGCGCCACATGGTTTGCGACTGGGGCATGAGCGATCTCGGTCCGGTGGCCTTTGGAGAGAACCAGGACCACATCTTTTTGGGCAAGGAGATTGCCCGAAACCAGAATTACAGTGAAAATACAGCCCTGGAAATCGACAATGCCATCAAGGAGATTATTGAAGGTCAGTATCGGCGCGCCCTCGGAATCGTAAAAGACAACCGGGATGCCCTCGAAACCATTGGACAGGCATTGTTGGAATACGAAACGATCGAAGGGAAACATGTGCACGAAATCCTTGAGCACGGAAAAATTACATCCCCGGTAATCAATAATTTTCCCGCCGAAGAAAAAAAGGAAGAGGCTCCCAAGGCGCAGCCCAAAGCGGAAAAAAAGACTAAGGAAGAAGAACTTGGTCCCGGCCCCGAGCCCGCCGGAATGCCCGCCTGAGGACAGGTTTCAAGGCTCTCCCTCCTCCTCTGGCTAAATTTTCGCCCCTACCCATTTACAGGTTGTCATCAGGGTTTTCCCGGTCAACGGTTTTTGCGAAATCCTTCAGGCTGATTGTCAACCCGGGGAATTGATCGAGGACCTGCCGGTCGGAGGTAACCAGCATTGTCTTCAGGTCATCGGCCAGCGCCACATACTCGCAGTCGTAGGCTGAACAATTCGAACCTGCAACCTTTTCCATAACCAAGGAAGAGGGGATAAGATACTCGTAGGCGGCAAGTTGTGTTTCCGCCCCGCCGAGACAGCGGGTAGCCGAACTCGTATCAAGGTTGCCGCGACGGAGGTACCCCGCCAGGATGTTTCTGAACTCGGAACGCCACAAAATTGAAGTTACCCAATGAGGATCGATCGCCAAGGCCCGCTCTGCCAGCCTTGTCATCTCGCCGGGAATCCATAAATAAGCGATCGTATTGACATCGACGACGATCATTTACGGTCCATGTTCTTCAGGACTGTTAAATCTTCCTGCCTAAGATAAACGCCCATTATTTCCCTAACGGCCCGAGCGTGCTTCCCGATACTGCTGCCGTCGATGGGCGAACCGCGCAGCGAGCCCTCAAGGGTGGCGATGATCTCCTTATTCAAACTCCTTCCATGTGCATTGGCCCGAGATTTCAGCATCCGATGAACACTGGGGGGAACGTTTTTAATGGTTATCGTGCTCATAATGCAACCATAATGCATCCATTATGGTTGTCAATTTAGTTTTTCTGCCATACACGCTAAAACAAGATGCATGGCTGCTCTGGGTAATATCTTGAAAATTCGATACTGATTCAAAAACTGAAAGGAATAAGAGGTTTTTTTTACCGTCACATTCAGATCAACACCACATCGCACCTATTGCCGTGAAATCATGATTTCCGCTTTTCCAGCGGCAGCCATTGCAGGACTCGCTGAATCATCTTGTCCCAATATTGCCAGTTGTGATCGTCTTCCGAATTCTCGAAGATTATATCCAACTCCAGGCTTTGCGCTTTTTGGTAAAAGGAAACACTGTCCTGATAGAGGTCATCCTCGGTCCCGCAACACTGGTAAAGGGCAGGCAGTTGGTCGCCCGAGCGAGCCGCTTTTTCCACCAGGACCAAGAGATCCTGATATTCGGAAAGGCCAGGGTCGGTCGGGCCGAAGATATTATACCTTTCCTGGTAAGATATGCGGGATTCGTCGTCCTCAAGATGGCTGGCCAGGTCGAGCGCCCCGGAAAGGCTGGCTGCCGCGGCATATTTATGCGGTTCGCTGAGAGCCAGGAGAAATGCCCCGTAACCGCCCATGGATAAACCGGCCACAAAATTATCCGCCCGTTTTTCCGAGAGGGGAAAGAGGGAGCGGGCGATGTTGGGAAGTTCCTCCCGAATAAAGGTTCCGTAACGAAGGCCACGGTGCATATCATGATAAAAACTGCGATTGACCGCCGGCATGACCACCGCTAATTCCAGCGGCTCGACATAGCGTTCAATGGAAGTCCGCCGCATCCAATCGGTATGATTTCCGGTGATTCCATGCAGGAGCCAAAGGGTCGGCCATTTTACTCTTTCACCTCTCGATTCCCCATTGTTCTGGGGCAGGATGACATTCATTGAGCTTTTCAACCCAAGGACGGAGGAAAAAAAATCGCATTGTAAAAAGGCCATTTTGCGGTCTTTGGACAATAGATACCCGAGTGGGCAGGTCGGCAGGCAAGAAGGCTTGAAGCCCGCTTCGGGGTAAAATTATTCTTCCGGCTTGGTTTTCTCCAGACCGGTCACACGCTCGCCTTCCTTCCAATGGCCCCGCTTCTTTAACAACGCTACGCGCTCGAAGCGTTTGAGGACGTTTCGTTTTTTCAAAGAGGAGCCGCCTCCGCGTTTAAAGCTGTTATGTTGAGACATGATTGAAAATTCCTTTGCAAAAATTAAAAGGCGGTGGGTTTAAGCCGCCCTCAAGTGAAGAGCAACAACTTTTTTTCCAATCCCTGGGATAATTAAATTTTTTTTCTTGAAAAAACCAGTTGATTACCGATCGGAAAACCCTCATTTTCGCTGGTTTCCCATATTCCTGAACTGAAAAATCACCACAATCCGGAGGATTCTTTTGAGAGACGATTATCTGCAACAGGCGCAAGCTATCATTCCAGACCCGAATATTTTAATCAATATGGTCTCCCGCAGAGTCAAGCAGCTTAAATACGGCCAGAAACCTTTGGTTGAGTCCCTTGAGCGCTTGAATCCTGAGGATGTTGCTTTGCGCGAAATTATCGAAGGCAAAATTGATTACCAGCTATACGATGAGCTTGAGGAATAAGATTTACATCACGAGAGCCTAGGCGGCAATAGCAAACCGCACTCCTGCCAACACCCAACCGGGCCGGTTGCATCCATTTTTATGTGGATGCAGCTCTGCCATTGCACAAAATTTATTTTGACCATGAGCGGCGCTGTTAAAACTGCGAACCGATACAAGGAGATTCGCAATCGAAAGGTCCGCCATAAATACTTTGTCGGGCAAACCTATGAGGCGGGCATTATTCTCACAGGCACCGAGGTCAAATCCATTCGCTTCGGCAAGGTGCAAATTGGCGAGGCCTTCGTCCGCATTGAAAAAGGTAAAGTGATCCTTTACCACGCTCATATAGCGGAGTACATTTTCGGCAATACGAGCAATCACGAGCCTTATCGGCCCCGCCAGCTTCTTTTGCACAAAAAGGAAATACGGCAGATCGAAATGACCATGCAAAGCGGTGGAAAGGCCCTTATCCCCACACGAATGCATTTCAAAAAAGGACTCATCAAGATCGAAATCGCGCTCTGCACTGGCAAAAAAATGTACGACAAGCGTGAAGACCTGAAAAAACGAGTAGCCCTCAAAGAAGCCCAGCGAGCGATGAAAGGGGTTTGAGGCGGAATGCTGGATGCAAAATTTTTGATGAAATTTTCAGGTGTCAGGTTTACGGATGAAGATTGAAAATCCAAAACGGGATTACCTTCCTCTATCCAGTATCATGCATCCAGCATCCACCCGAATATTGCAGATTAAACATGAATTCCGCGAACTGAATAATTAAATGAGCGCCCGATCAGTGATCGTCCAGGTGCCGGCCAGCACGTCTAACTGTGGCCCCGGATTCGATGTCTTAAGCATCGCTCTCACCCTTTATTGCTTTGTCAAAGTCTCCCTGACCGAGAGCGGGGGCATATGCCCGGCGGGTAATGATAATCCTGGCTCCGGTTCGCTTGAGTTGGTGAAATTGGCCACGGCGGCCTTTGAGCAAAGAACCAGCATTAAAACCGAAAATTTTACCTACGAAGTTTGGGGCAAGTTGCCGGTGGCGCGTGGATTGGGTTCCAGCGCCGCCTTGTTGGCAGGAATCCTCGCCGGTCTCAATTCCTTGCATGGGGAACCTCTTGGCCGCCAGGAAATGCTCGCCCTGAGCGCCCGGTTGGATGACGCCCCCGATAACTCGGCGGCATCTTTTCTGGGTGGTTTCTGCGTTTCGCGGACCGATCCGGAAACCGGCGATTTTCTCGATACAATTCGTTTCGACGTTTCCGACCAACTCTACATGGTGGTGGTTTCTCCCGATGTGGAAGTACTGACCTCGATCGCCCGCCAGGCCCTTCCCTCTGAATTTCCCCACCACGACGCCGTCAGGAGCCTCAACAGCCTGGCCTTTATTGTATCCATATTCGCCAGTGGCCAGTATGAAAAATTGCGCTACGCGGTGACGGATTATATCCATCAGCCTTACCGGGAGCGCCTTTTCCCCTTCGTCAAGGAGATTATTGACGCCGGACGGGCCAAAGGCGCCTATGCCGGTTGGCTCAGCGGGAGCGGGTCGAGTGTCCTCTGTGTTTCCCCGGCTGAGAACTACCTCGACGTGGGCCAGGCCATGACGGAAGTCCTTCAGGCCAATGATATTCGTTTTCGTTTGTTCCTTTTAAGAACCGATAACGAAGGTTTGAAGATAACCACCGATTAGAATCTATCTCAAATTCGCAGATGAATGATGTTTGTAGCGCCACGGCCGCAGATGCCAGGCGGCTTTGCGCCCGGATGGGCTGGACGCCCCTCGGGCGCAAACCAACGCCGCAGGTGCTGCCGTGCCGCACAAATCCTTTGGACAGAGGCAGTTATGTGTTTGAGCGGCGTTCCGTCGGGGCATGCTCAAAACATATAATTGCTCTCTGCATCAACATCATCGAATTTGAGATAGGTTCTAGACACATAATTTCAATATTGGAACCTTGACGGCCATCTGAAAGCTGCTAAAGAACCGGTATCAAAGGCCGATAGCGTTTTTATCTTATTAATTGCCCGATGGTGTAATGGTAGCACAGCTGGTTTTGGTCCAGCCAGTCAAGGTTCGAACCCTTGTCGGGCAGCCATATCAGGCGGCCCCTATTTTCCGAATATTTTTGGGCCTCTGCCGGTAAGGCTCATAAGTTTTCCTGGCTCGGGCGGGAAGATTGCAATGCAGGCGCACGCCTTCCTCCTCGGCTTTTTCTGTCAGCACACAACCCATCTCGTGCAAACGGTGCCGCAGATCGTAGCGGTCATGCGGTATTAGAAACTCGAGCACGCCCCCTTCTTTATCCAGTTTTTCCTCCAGGCGGTTGAGGAGTGTCTCCAACCCCTCTCCAGTTTTCAGGCTCACAAAGCAAGCCCCGTTGAGGCCATCAAGGATTAAATCCTTTTTATCCTCCCCGTCGATCAGGTCGATCTTGTTGCAAAGGGTCACAATCCGCTTTTCCTCCGCCCCCAGTTCCTTCAGCACCTGCAATGTGGTGGCTGCTTGCCGCAAACGGTCGGGACTGGAGACATCGATGATGTGAATAAGGAAATCGGCCATCACGGCTTCCTCCAGGGTGGCTTTAAAAGCATCCACCAGGTGGTGGGGCAGGTTGCGCACGAATCCGACCGTATCGGTGAGCAGCATAACCCGCCCTGAAGGCAGTTCGAGACGACGGGTGGTGGGATCCAGGGTAGCAAACAGCTTGTCCTCAACCAAGACCCCGGCCTTCGTCAAACTGTTCAGCAAAGTCGATTTCCCCGCATTTGTATAACCCACAATGGCTGCCGTCGGCATGGGAACTTTCAATCGCTGGCTGCGCTGCACAGCCCGGTGTTTCATGACCAGGGCCAGTTCATTTTTCAAATGGGCGATGCGCTTGCGCACCAGGCGCTGGTCGATCTCGATTTGGGCCTCGCCCTCGCCCCGCTGGGTAACGCCGCCGCCGCCGCGCTGCCGGTCCAGGTGCGTCCAGGCCCGCTTCAGCCGCGGCAGAGAGTATTGCATCCGCGCCAGGTCAACTTGCAGCACCGCCTCCTTGGTCTGTGCCCGCTGGGCAAAAATATCGAGGATGACCTCATGCCGGTCGATCACGCAAAGTCCGCTCTCTTTTTCCCAATTGCGCTGTTGTCCCGGCGTCAATTCATTGTCGAAGATGATACAGTCGCAATCAAGATCCCGTGCCTTCTGCAAGATTTCCGCCATCTTTCCCTTGCCCAGAAAAAACCTCGCACTCATTGACCTCAACCGGACCAATGAAATGTCCACCACCGCGATACCGATGGTTAGCGTCAATTCCTTCAATTCCGCCAACAGGCTTTCCACTTCCTCCATCGAATGTCCGGACTGAAGCGCCCCTACCAAAAGAGCCCTCTCCACTCGCTTCGGTTTTTCTTTAACCTCAAACATACCGCAATTCCATCCTATTCAAAAAATGACCCCTCAACCCATGGGTCAAGCCTCTCAAAGTCGAGAAGGCAATACCACCCGGGAATCCAGGGAACACCTGTAATCTGTCTCTTGTTCAACATTTCGCCACATTTTACATTAATTCCTGCATATCGTCAATGGATAGGTTGGCTCCGTTGGATGCGTTGGGTAAAAAAATAAAAAAACTACAAAAAAAGGGTTCTTCACGGAATTGCGTTTTCATAGCTCCTTTCGTGTGGAGAGGTTTGGCAGGTCGTAGATTTTGAGGTGCAGATATGCTTGGTCGCGGTATCCGTAAGCCTGTCTTGTGAGCCATCCGATTTTGTTGTTAA
>JAJFLV010000110.1 GCA_021772535.1 Opitutales bacterium
GACACCCTCTAAGAGCGGGTGAACAATATTTTTTGTTATAATGAAAGAGTTATGATGCAGAACTGGTCAAATCTGGCCGCCACTGAATGTGAGGATACGAATATGCCCTTAAGAAGCCTAAATCCGACAAGCGCGAATAGCGGCGTTGCAGCCCGGAAACCGCTTGGTCACGTAGAATACTACGCTCCCGCGCTGATTTACGAACTGCGCCTTGCCCTTCATCACTTCTCGAATGTTTGAAACAATGGGGTAAACTATCTTGAGGGTGGACAACTTCGATGGTTTCCAAAGATTAAGAATTGATGGTGAAGGAAGTTTATTTCTTTTTCCGGTACGGACCGGGGGTTGCGAAGCGGCAGAAGGAGTTGGGCTTGGTCGAGTTCATGAAGGATTTGGCGAGGAGGGCTGACGCCGATGGTTTCGCTGAACTGCGGCAACGTTTGGTCGGCGATTTGGAGGGAGATATTCTGGAAATCGGGACCGGAACCGGGGCCACCTTTTCTTATTACGGACCAAAGGCCAACGTCACCGCCATCGAGCCGGACGTCGATTTTCGGGCTACGGCCGAAGAAGCGGCCAATCACGGTCAGGCGGCCATTAAGGTTCTTCCGGGCGCGGGTGAGGAACTCCCTTTTGAAAATGCCGTTTTTGATGTGGTGAGCGTTTCATTGGCGCTTTGCTGCGTTGCATCGCCATCCGAGACTTTGAGAGAATTGCGTCGGGTTCTGAAGCCGGGAGGCCGACTCCGACTATTGGAGCATGTGCGGAGCGAACATTGGCTGGCCGGACCGCTTTTGGATTTGCTGAACCCGCTCTGGCTTCGCATCAACAAGGTGGGCTGCAACTGGAACCGCCGGACGGTGGATACCGTGCGGAACGCCGGATTCAAAATCCAGTCAATCGAGGCCCATAAAATCTATTCCAAAGCCGCCCCCGCCACCTTTCCCCTGCGAATTGTTAAGGCGGTGAAGCCTAATACTTAATCAAGAGACGATTACCTTTGATTGACCGATAAAGACCTCAATTAATTGTGACGAATAAGATAATATTATTCTTATATGGTGACGCTATGATGGCTTATTTTGGAATTATAATTAAACTCAACCGGTTAGGCTTGGTTTAGGGAAAAATATGAAACAACTCATGCTTGCTGTTCTTTTTCTTTGTTGGGCTTTTCCAGTCAAAGCTCAAGATGAGATCCTAACACTTCTGAAGAAAAAAGCGGACATTGTTATTCATGTCGTGGTGCTTGATGTACAAGGTGGCGAGGAAAATGAGCAGGGTGTAGAAGAGTGGGTTGCATTGTGCAAAGTAATCAACCCGATCAAGGGATTGACAAACAAAGATCAGAAAATTCGATTTCGATTCAACAGGTTCAATTTTTTGGGCAATACAGAACCCATGATTGTTCAAAAGAAGAAAGATTACATTGTTTTTCTAAAAGGCACCTATGGAAAAGTACGATTCCCGTCAGACGAGAAACTGGAGGAGGCCTATAGATTGGTCGACCGTTGGACAGGTGCTCTCCCTTATCATTTTCATTTGATGAATCGGCTGAAAGAATATATAAAATAAGATAAGGGGTTCAATAAGTTGGATTAGGCCAGGATCACAATATTTCTGGTTTGGCAAAGGGGTAGAGGATTCTAAAGTACTCAAGAAAAATCCCTTGAACGATTGATTGGAGGCGAGATTTTTTATTTGACAGAAAAAGTGAACATATGTATATTAATTTCCTTTTTCTTCGGACTGGAGACAGGGTGCTTGTTTGATGTGCGTCCCGCTTCGGGGCGGTTGAATTGCAGTTGTTATGGTTTCACTTCTTCATATTGATGCGGATGCTTTTTTTGCTTCGGTGGAGCAGGCTGCCGATCGGCGTTTGCGGCGGATTCCCATGGCCGTGGGCGGGGGGCGGCGGGGAGTCATTACCTCGGCCTCGTATGAGGCGCGGGCTTGCGGCATCCGCACGGCGATGCCTACGCAGCGGGCTTTGCAGCTTTATCCCGACTTGGTGGTGGTGCCGGGTCATTTCGAGCTTTACGAGGAGTTCAGCGAGAATATTTTCGGGCTGTGCCGGGAGCAGACTCCGTTGGTGGAAAAAACTTCCATCGACGAGGGTTATCTGGGTTTTGGCGGAAGCCGCGGGGGTGACAACCTGGTGCGGACTGCCCGGCGGCTCGATCGCGAGATCACGAGCTGGCTCAAGCTGACCGTTTCGCAGGGCATCGGCCCGAACAAGCTGATTGCTTCAGTGGCGAGCAAGCTGCGCAAGCCGCATGGTTTCGTGGTGGTGCCGCCGGGGGCGGAGGCCGCTTTTCTGGCTCCTTTGCCGCTGGTGCGGCTGCCGGGGTTGGGGCCCAAAACGGTCCATGCCCTGGCCGGGGTGGGGGCACGCTGTATCGGGGACTTGGCACGGCTTGGCGCGATGGGTTTGCGGCCTTTTCTGGGCCGTATGGCGGCGGCGGTTCTGGAGGCCGCCCAGGGCATCGACGACCGTGCCCTGGTGATGGAACATCCGGTGGCCAAGTCCTACTCGCACCAGCGGACTTTTCAATGCGACCAGGGCGACGAGGCATTCGTCGAGCAGCAGGTCAAGGAGATGATCGACGATCTGCTGGTGACGATGCGGACCGAGGGCAGGCAAGCGCGCACCCTCACGGTGCGGGTTCGCTATACCGACATGGAGGAAAAGTCCGTTGGCCGCAGCCTCCCCGAGCCGTCGGATCTGGAGGTCGATTTTTACCCTTTGGTGAAGCCGCTGCTGCGGTCGGCCTGGACGCGGCGGGTACACTTGCGCCTGACCGGGGCACGATTATCCCGTATTTACAAGGCGCAGGAGCAGCTCGACCTCTTTGACGGATGCCGCATTCGTCATCGCCAACTGGCCGGGGCGGTGGATCGCCTCAACCGCGTTTACGGCAAAGGCGTCTTGCACCGGGCCTGTCATCTGGAATTTGGAGGTTCTGTGCGGATAGAATGAATTTCAGAAGAAGTGGTTTTTGGATGGGCGCAACGACGACAAGACCCTGAAAGCCAAGCGTCATATTTTGTTGAAACAATGGGAACCCGTGGAGCCGACAGGGTTCGAGCCGGACCGAATGGTTAAAACCGGAAATAGGTTGATTTTTCCGGGATTCCCCGTCTGAACAGTGACCAATTCCCTTCCAACTGTGGACAAACAACTCAAACATCGAATCAACGCGGGCCAGGTAGCCGTTGCCAACCAGGTGGATTTTTTTCACCGGCAGTTCGGCGAGGTGCAAAGCGACTGGAAGGAGGACGATACCCGGGTCACTTTTGCCGATTTTGCCATTTCGGAGAAAATTTTTGCCGAGTTGCGCAAAAGTTTTCCCAAGGATGATTTCTGTTCGGAAGAGTCCAATCCGCTCGACGAGGTGCAGGAATTGCAGGCTCGCTATGCCTGGGTACTCGATCCAATCGACGGGACCAACAACTATGCTCTGGGCATCCCCATTTGCGCCATATCACTGGCTTTGCTGAAAAATGGCCTGCCGGTTTACGGTTTACTCTACGATATGAGCCGTAAGATCCTGATAAAGGGCGGACCCGGCCTGGGGCTCTATGATGGCCGGGCATCGGCCCGGGTTAAATCATCACCGGTGGATTCGCAAAGCCTGGTAGGGCTTCATTTTCCACTCAAACCCGAGGATTACGAGCGCTTGCGCCCATTGTTGACAGAGAGGCGGATTCGAAGTCTTGGTAGCGGGGCGTTAAACCTGGCCTATGCGGCGGTGGGACGGCTGGATGGAGCCATCGACTACAAGGTAAAGGTGTGGGATTTGGCTGCCGGATATGCCCTCCTTTTAGCGGGTGGAGGAGAGTTCCACTATTTGGGAAAACCGGTCTTCCCTTTAAAGAAATTTCATCCCCGACTGCCGCCGGCGCCATTTTATGCGGGCAGCTCTTGTTTTTGCCAATATATGCAGGGAATGCTGTCCGGTGGTCCGAATGAGGGCGTTTGAGGGGTATATGGCCTAGGAAAGTCCATTACCTTGAAAACCGATCTTCCCAAGGATAAATTTGATTCGAGGAATCAAAAAAGTTTACATTTAGAAGGTGAAAATCTTTCTTAAAGTTTTTATAAACAATACTTTATTGATTTTAGTGGGCGCTGAATTTTCCAAAATTTTGGGGTTGCCACAGGGTGTCCGAATCCTAGTATTTTTCTGAAACGGAAAAAATCACCCCAAAAAAAGAGCATCTCCGAAGTTCGATCGGGATAATCGGCTGTTGCTTATTATCCGTGGAAGAACCCCATAATTTGAATCATTGTTAGCGGATTTAAAATAAAATTTCTCCATAAAACCAGACAGACACAAATCGATAAAACCGTACTATAAACACACCAACCAACAATTATGAAAATTAAAAACCTGCTCTTAGTACTTCTCTCGCTCAGCCTGGTCTCCACCTCGGCGATCTATAGTCAGGGCTCAGATGAAGAACTCGAGGAACTGGAAGAGTTCTTCGTCAGCGATGTTCCGATAGAGGAAAGCATCCTTCCCACAACCCGTCCCTTCAACTCCGTTTACGGCAGTGGGCGCAGCATCATGGAAACCCCGCGAAATGTAACCATCATTTCCCGCGAGCAGCTTGATGCTATCGCCATCTACGATGTGCGTGACTTTGTAAAATTAACCGCCAGCAGCTATACGAAATCCAATTTCGGCGCCCCGGCCAACCCAAGCATTCGAACCCAGACGGCTGACACATTCGTCAATGGCATGAGGCGGGGCTTGACCAGCAACGGAAATGGATTGCCGGTAAATTTCAATGCAGTTGAATCGGTCAACATCGTCAAAGGTGGAGCTACGGCCACTTATGGGGCCTCCCAATATACCGGTGGCTATTCCGACCAGATTACGAAAAAACCCTATTTCGATGCCCCCCGAGGCTCAGCCTCTTTCACCATCGGGATGTATGACCAATATCGCTGGACGATTGATTATGGAACGCCCATCAACGACAAAATGGCCATTCGTTTCAGCTATTCCGGTGAGGAATCGGGAAGTTACTATGAATTCGGCAAGAAGGAATCCCAAGCCCTCTACGGGGCTTTGACCTGGAAACCGACCGACCGCTACCGGATGGAAATCAATTTCGAGTACTTCCAGGCCAGTTATACCGAGAACTGGGGCATCAACCGTATTACCCAGGATTTGATCGATAATGGGAATTATCTACCCGGGCAAATTTCTCCCCAGGGAGACCTGGATGGCGATGGTTTTGACGAAATGGACAGAAATCAGGACGGGACCGTAGATTTAAGCGATGTCCGCGGCGCTGATAACTTTATTAACTTTGGCGCTCCAGTAAAATTAAGCCGGACAAAGCGTTTGCTGGCACCCGGCGATGATTCCTTTGGCCGCCAGTTTAATGCGCAGGTGATTCAAACATGGGATATTAACGATAGGTTCAACATCAGCAATAACACCGCTTACAACTGGATCGACCGCGATACCTTCAGTTCCTACGGATATAGTGAGGTGCTCATCGACAATGTCTCTATCGACAATCGGACAGAGCTTCGCCTTACCGTTGCCGAATCCGAAGGTTTCACCGCGAACATCAATACGGGGCTTCATTTCCGTTGGCAGAACGTATTGGCCATGAATCACTTTTTCAATGAACCGGCTAATGCGCATGACCTCTCGGTGGCTCCATCATCGCCGGACGATGCCCTTACCAGCGGGACGATCACGAGACGAATTGCAGACGAAGCATTTGCCTCTGACGATATCATTCCCGGGGAGCGCCCACGGGGTGTCCTATCAGCCCGTTACGCCAATGCGGGATTTAACGGAGATACCGGTGATTCGCAAGCAACCCGCTATGGACCATTCTTTCAACTCGATATGCAATTTGGTGAAAAGTTAAATTTCTTTGGTGGTTATCGCCGGGATTTCATGGATATCGAATACAAAGATCCATTCGGCAATTCATTTGCCGATACAACGACCAGTCAAGAGATGGAAAACTACAATGTGAGCCTTCTCTACCGGTTTAACACCAAGATTTCCACCTATCTCACCTACAACTTCAGTGAATCGGCCGCAGCCGGTACCGGTGGAGGTTTTGTTCCCAGCGACTGGGGAGGTGTGGGTTTCGACGATTCCGACTTCCATAATGAGAATTTTCTCTACGAAACCGGAATGAAGTTCAGTCTTAAAGAGGACACCCTGTTTATTGGAACAGCTATTTTCTATCAGGAGTTCGCCAGTCCCTCGGTTAGCGCGTTGGGGCAGGGAACCGGCGTTTTTGACCGCACCCGCTTGAGGGGTTTTGAAATCGAGGCCAACTATCAACCCAGGAAGAGCTTCTACATGACCATGGGTTACAGCTATATTGATGCCACCCTGGCGGCGGGGGCGTTTGGCTCATCCATCCTCACAGCGGATCAACAACCGATTACCAATTCGGCGGGCATTACTTTACAGCGAACGGAAATTAATGGCGCCCCGGATCACCTCTTCAATATGCTGGTTCACTACCAGATGGATAACGGGTTTTTCGTCAACGCCGGGATGTTCGTTACATCGGAATTTAATACTGGTTTTCACGGCGCGTGCCTGGAATTCAATTCCGGCCCAGTCGACTGTGTTGCCCCTGTGGTGCCGTGGCAGTATACCGTTGACCTGGCCCTCGGTTATACAACGGATCGCTGGGAAGTGAAACTGGACCTGTTTAACCTCACCGACCAGGATAACTGGTCGCCGCCGCACCGTGTGTATGGCAATGACTCATTGCTGGCGGAACTCCCCATCCGGGCGGAATTGACCTTCAAATACATGTGGTAATTTCAACCATTACGGCTCTCACTGAATTGAGAGATCCAGACAGAGCAGTATAAAACATTTAATAAAAAATCCCCGCAGGTCTCTGCGGGGATTTTTTTTGTTCGGGTTCGGTTGGTGGATTTAGTTGTTAAATTGCAATAGAGGTATCAGGAAAATACCGAAAAATATTCCTCGAAAAACTTATCCGGATTTACCTTCATGGCTGCGTAATGACGTCCGGCGGCAGGTTCAGGGGTCCAATGCGTAACGCCGAGCAAATCTCTATTTTCCAATTCAATGGCGAAATCCCCTCTTTCGAACCGGCAGATGTCGTCGTTGAAAATAATGGCGGCGGCCAGGGGATCGTGAAACTGGAGAATGTCTCTTTCCTCGAACCAAACCTTGGAAAAATCATAAACTGGTTGGAGGAGGGGGATTTTTTTGAAGCGCTCGCGAACCTCCTCCGGAGTCATAACCACCTGCAAGGTGACGTCCAGGCCGATGGTTCGCTGCAGGGCCACTTTTTGACGGAAAACCATGGCCGTGGCATGAGGGTCCAGAATGGCATTCCACTCTGTGGGTCCCCAGGGAGAGGGGTAGCCGGTATATTTTCCGCACATCATGACCAAACCCTTGAGCAGGCCGGGGAGTTCAGGGTCCATAGCGAACAGGAGGGCGATATTGGTCAAAGGACCAATGGTCAGCAAAGTCACTTCGCCGGGATGAGCCCTTATTTGATGACGCAGGAAATCGATGGCCTGCCCCTTGGGAAATTTCCTGTCGTGGGGCCAGTTTCCCAAGGCTTTGGCTTGCTGGGCAAGTTTTTGACGCTGTTCGATGAGGAGAGGGTTCGCCGCTCCCACATAAATGGGAACTTCTTTTCCGGCTTTCTTGCAAAGAGCTGAAGCCAGCCAGGCCCTTTTTTCGGGTTCTCCCGTCACTGTGGTGATTCCGAGCAAATCGCATCGGGGATTGGCTAAAAGATAGGCCAGGCAAACCGCATCGTCGATATCGCTGCCGATATCCGTATCGAGCAGTATTTTAACTTTTTCCGTTTTATCGACCGTGTTTCCATGCACAATCCGGGGTAAAGCCGATGCCAAGCCAAGGCCGGCCACTACTTTTCCTCCGGAAAGGATGAAATCTCGGCGATTACAGGACTCGGGGATATTTTTCACTCTTAGACACCCTCTTACAATTGCAGGGTAAATTTCAGATCGCAACGGGCCGGAAGGTGGCAGTTATTTTCTTCAATGGGTTGGAAACCGTAACGGGTATATAGACCGAGGGCCTCCTTTAAGACGGAGGCGGTTTCCAAAGTCATTGTTTCAAAGCCCAGTTGCCGGGCTTCAGACAAGGAAAACTCCATTAAGTATTTCCCCAGGCCCGTTCCCCGATGGAGTTTATCCAGATACATTTTTCGCAATTCACAAATTCCATCTCCAAGAGGATATATCCCCACCGTTCCAGCCATTTCATCATGCTCAGTCAGAAGAATGAAAAATTCTCCCCCATGGGAAAAATAGGAAGCCTCTATGTCGTTCAGGTCGGCATCGGTTCCCTCGGGATCGGGGAAAAGGCCGTATTCAGCCAAAATATCGGAAACCATATCGAAGACGGCCGGTCCATCCCCGCGAGCCGCCCGGCGAAGCCGGTAGGGCGGCGGAGGCAAAAGGACTTCTGGGCTTCCTTTTCTTGCCGTTGTGCTCTTCAAACCAAATACCTTTCCAAGGGTTGAGGGTCGAGAATCTTTCTGTTTTCTGAAAATGAAGTCAGCTCATTGAAAAACCAGGCTCGCGACTCCGGGTCTCCGTGGTTGAGCACGATGGCCCTGGGATTGGCTGACTGGGCGAACTCAACCAGTTCACCTCTTTCAGCATGCCCGCTCATATCGAATTTCTCGATGTGGGCCTGCACATGGCAGGAATAATCAATCGCATCAAAAAGAAAGGGATCTCCCGGCTCAGTGGCCAAAAGCTTGCCGCCTGGGGTGTCCGGGTCGTTATAGCCAACGAAGCAAATGCCGTTCTGGTGGTGGTGGAGGAGACTGGCGGCCACAGTGTAGGAAGGAGTGTGCTCTACCAACATTCCGCTGCTGACTATGTAGAGGCCCCTTTCCTTAGGGTTTACTCCGGGCTTCATGCTGTTGGGGAGTCGTTGGACCTGCAAATCCTTTAATACCTGGCGACGAAAGTTCAAGAGTCCCGTTTTCCGTGAAATGGTGTCAAAGTAGTTAGCCAGATCCATTCCGAGACCGCTGCAAAAGATGGGGCACTTCCTCAGTCTTCCCTCTTTTCGGGCATCATTAGCCAGACTGAGGATTTCCTGCATGCGGCCAAAAGCGAATACGGGAACGAGGACAGAACCTCCGTGAGATAGAAAGTGCTCGATGGTGCGGAAAAGCCTGTCTACTTCGTCCTGGCGAGTAGTGCCGTTGGCACGCACGGTGCTTCCGCGGGTTGTTTCCATGACGAGGGTGTCCATTTCACCTTTAGGAAAACGGGCGCCAGCCAAGGTTTTTTGTTTGCTGAAAAGAACATCACCGGTGAAGAAGATTTTTCTTCCTTTGTATTCCAAACCGAGACCGGAAGCGCCCGCCACATGACCCGCCTGGTAGAAGGTAACTTTCAATTCGCTGCCATTTTGATGAAAAGTTCTCGTCCGGTCATAGGCCATCGGGAGAATGCGCTGCTCGACCCGTTTAACATCCTGCTTGGTGTAAAGAGGCAGTTCCGGTTTGCCCAATTCTTCCCGCTGGCGCTTCATGACATTGATTGAGTTGCGCAGCATGCGGCCAGCCAGATCTCTGGAGGGGATGCTGGTGAGCAATTGTGCCTGGCTCTGCCGGCGTATCAATACCGGCATGGATCCCAGGTGGTCCAAGTGGCAGTGGGTCAGCAAAACGAGGTCGAGGCTGTTGTCCTCGACCAGTGAAAATTCGGGCATAGATTCCAGACCCGCCTTTTTAGGATGCATCCCGGCATCTATGAGGAGGCGAAAAGGTCCTAATTCAACCAGCATGGAATTGCACCCAATTCCACCGTCACGATTCAAATCTGTGATATTCATTTCATAGAAAAAACCCCTACAAGGGTATTTTCATGGAAAAAGGAGGAATTTTAACGAAAACGCGATTCTCAAATTCATCCAGCCCATGAAAACTGCCCTTTGCCCGGCAATTGGTTCCGGCAATATGGAAACTATTGTAGGAAAATTTTTCACCGGGCGCCAGCAGTGGGGTATGGCCCACGATCTTGTCCCCTTCGACAACGACGGTATCGCCGTTGTCGTGTTCAATAACCCATTTGCGGCCCAGCAATTGGACCGCTCGGTCTGATTGGTTTCTAATTGTTAAAAAATAAATAAAGGCATGAGGGGTTTCCACCGGATACCGTTCCGGATCATAATGATGAACCAGTTTATCCAGGACAACTTCCAGGCCCGGTAATTCGATTGGTGGATTATCCATTTGGAGAGATTTAAGATGGTGTCAGGTTTGCAAGAGATATAAGGCGTCAGGGTTCAGAACGCGATGCAGTCTGAATATTGAAGACAAAACACTGAATCTTCAAATTCGAGTTATTTCTTTTCATTTTGTTTTTGAAGAATCTTGAGTTCTATTATTTCTTTATTGTGCCTTCTTGGCCATTCCCAATCGGTAAACCAAGTCCACTCTGAATAGCTGTCATCGGTAGATTGAAGGGTATAGCCTCTAATAACATTTGCTATCAAACATACTCTACCAGGATAATCGGGATCCTGGATTATTTTGATGATAGATGCTATAAAACCGGGACCTCCAGTGATGTCCCTCCACTTTTTTCCTTCATCAGACCTGATTACTTTATTGGCATGATATGTTGAAAGAAATCCGTTTTCATCGGTTTTGTGCCATCGAAAATTAATTATGGCATAAAGGATACCATTGTCCGGATGTATGAATAAGAACAAAAAATCGAAATTGTTATTCTGTCTCTTCCATGTTGATCCATGATCGTTGGATATATATAACCCGGCTATCTTTTGAAAATTGGATTCATCCCTCCACATTCTCTGCCGATTGGTGAAATAGTAATTAACCGCTACATTTTTGGGATGTACTATAAATTCACCGCCTGTTGGAAGTTGATCCTTGTCGTAATAATGAATCTGATTATTGCTGCTGGAAACCGCAGGAAATACTAGATATCCCATCTGGCTTAATCCGGAAAGTGTTAATGTTATCAAAACCAACAGTCGCATTAACAGTTCCTATCATTATATGAGTAGTATTGGCAATCTGGAAACTTTTTGGCAACCTATCCGTTTATGGGAAAGATAGATAGAGGGGAGGGCATTACCTGGATCAGCGTTGGGGTCAATGTGTGCCTCGGGGTAGCCAAGTGCCTGGTGGGCTGGCTGGGCCATTCGACGGCTTTGCTGGCGGACGGCGACAGGAAGCAAAAATGTGGTGGAGAATCGCACGGGCAAAAATATCCAGCAAGGCAGGGCCGCCCTGCTTCGGCAGTCTGTCTTCAGTCGGCTGTCAGGATACAAAGATACGAACGATGCGGAGCGACTGCGCTTTGATCCGGTCATGAGGCAGATTGTGGGGGGTCGTGCCGATTGGCAACCGGCGGCTTCGCCCAGTGAAATGAGCCGCTTTGAAACACAGATGTTAACCAAGCCTGAGAATCTGACCGCACTGATGGGTATGAGCGGTCAATGGATCGACCGGGTGAATAGTCGAGTGGGAATGAAGAAACTGATTCTCGATATGGATAGTTCGGAGAGCCCTGCTTACGGAAAGCAGGAAGGCTCGGCCTTCAATGGTCATTTCGGCTGCACCTGCTACCATCCCCTGTTCTGTTTCAACCAGTATGGTGACCTGGAACGGGCCAACCTGCGTAAAGGCAACGTGCATAGTGCCGACGATTGGTTGTCGGTAATCCAACCGGTCGTTGCCCGCTATCGTGACTGTCCCTTGAAACGATTTTTCCGAGGTGACGCCGCCTTCGCCAATCCGGACCTCTACAGTTATCTTGAGGAAGAGAACTTTTCCTACGTCATCCGGCTGAAGAGCAACACGATTTTACAAAAACATATCGCCCCTTTACTCACTCGGCCAGTGGGGCGACCCTCGCGGGCACCCAAGGTGTTTTATGCCAGTTTTCCGTATCAAGCCGCCAGTTGGCAGAGAGTTCGCCGGGTGGTGGCCAAGGTTGAGTGGCAGGCCGGAGAGTTATTTGCGCGTGTCGGCTTCATCGTGACGAATCTGAACTGGCCACCCAGGAATGTAGTGAAATTTTACAACCACCGGGGCACCGCAGAGCAGTGGATCAAAGAGGGCAAACATGCCATCCACTGGACCCGCTTGTCCTGCCATGACTTTGAGGACAACGCCGTTCGGCTTCATCTCTTCGGTTTAGCCTACAATCTGGGTAATTTCAT
>JAJFLV010000012.1 GCA_021772535.1 Opitutales bacterium
GGAGCGATTTTGGTAGATAAATCTCTGGGGCCCGAAGCGTCTCTTCATCCGTCCTGGAAAGAAATTCATCTGCGGCTTCGTAATCGCGATCAAAAAATGCAACCCACCAGCGATCCCGATTTAACTTGGGATGTTGTTCAATAGCAGACCTGAGGGGACTAAAGTGCCCCTCTCGCAGGAAACGAATATGAGCTTTAAAAAATGCCGCGGCGGGACTTTCAGGAGCGAGCAAAAGGGTCTTGTCGACATAGGGTTCTGCCTCATCAATTCGCCGTAAGCGAATAAAAAGGCCAGCCAGCGAATCAGCGAGCTGGGAATCATTCGGGTTCAGGATGAAGGCCTTTTCCCAAACCGCAATCGCTTCCTCGTGGCGGCCGGCTTGCAAATACATCCACCCTTGGTTCCCCAGCAACTCGTCGCTACCCGGCAGCCCCTTTTCCACTTTTGCAAACTCCGCCAGTGCGCGCTCGAAATCTCTATACGCGCTATAGTAGAACCAGCCCATTGCAAAATGTCCCGTGGGAAGATCGGGGTCCAGCTCGAGGGCTCGTTCCGCCGCCAGCCGGACTTTCTCCAAGCGCTCATCGGTTGCCTCATACCTGGCCCAATAAAGGCTATGTACCGTCGATAAACGGGCATGGGCCAGAGCAAAGTTGGGATCCAGTTCAATCGCTCGTGTGAAAAAATTAATTGCTCGCGTTAGATCTTCCTCCGGCCAGCCTGGACGTCTGAGAGACTCCAACCCGCGCAAGTAGAAATCGTAAGCCTGTAGGTTCTCCGTTGGCTTTTTCGCGATTCGCGCGGCCTCCTCCGGTGAAAATTCAACCTCCAGAGCTGTCGCGATCTCCCGAGCGATTTCGCTCTGAATCACAATAATGTTGTCCAACGTTAGCTCGCGGGCGAAATTGGCCCCCCACAAATGCTCGTCAGTATGAGCATTGATCAACTGGGCGGATACCCGGACGCGGTTTTCGAAACGGCTCACCGAGCCTTCCACGATATAGCCGACCTCGAGTTCTTCTGCAACTTTACGCAAGTTTTTGGGATTTTCACCATAGATCATTACAGAGGTTCGAGATATGACTTTTAAATCCTCGATCTTAGATAGATTAGTCAGAATTTCTCCGTGCACTCCGCTGGCAAAAAAGGCATTCTCCTGGTCGGGGCTCATATTGGCAAAGGGTAGCACCGCGACGCCGAGATCGAGCGCACTCTCAGTTGGCGTAACGGTTTCGAGCGTCTCAGCTCTGACCGTCTCTTTGGCAGGAGCAGCCTCACGGCCCCGATCCAAGAGAAATCTATCAATCGCGAACATCCCGATCGCAACCACCAGCAGCACGATGACCGCGATATTGAGCTTCTTCGCCGTATGGGCGGTAACGGAGTCTTCGGCTCGGACATTGGATTCCTTTTTGAGACCGTCCGGGGTCAATTCATAGACCCAGGAGAACACAATTACCGGGATGAAGCCGATAACGAGGCTCGCGACGACCATCTTGCTCCAGAGCGTTGGCAAATCGAGTGTGTCCACCAGCACAGCCAAGATCTGGAGCACCAACCACGACAACACAAGGTAAGCCACCGCCACCCGGATGACGTTCCGACGCTTGAGTTCGTCGAAGAGGCTCATTTCCACGCCTTCATTTTAAATCCCTATCTCTTGTTCAGGCCGCAGAGTATCTATCACCGTGCAAACCAGCGCACGGCATACCGATCCCACGTTCGTTCCCATTGCATGTTTGTTGGGTTGAGGGTGACACGTTGTACTTTACCGTCGGATCGAACGACAAGCCACCCGAGAGCGAAGTTCTCACCAGTGAATTTTAGTGGCACAGAAGGCTGGAGAAGAAAAGTTGGTTGAGTCAGGGCGCCGACAAAACTCTCATCCAAATGGGAAAAATCTGTAGTACATTCAATAAACACTTCATGTTCCAGGGTTTCGTCCCCGGCAGGTGTGAGATAGGACCACAGATTCTTGATGCCTACCTTGAGAATGCGGCCTTCTTTGACTGCTTTCCTTATATCCTCCCAGCTTCCCTGTGACGAATAGCCGTTTTTATCGTGGGCGTAGATCAGTTTCCAGTCACTGCGTGCCCACCACAGGTACCGCCTGGGAACGAACTCATCCGTTTCCCTACCGAAAGGCTCATTGTCAACTCTCACCCATTTCCCTGTAGCATTCGCCACCGGTTTACCATTCAGGGGCACAAAAGTCGACCGTTGAGGGGCCTCTACGCCGAATATCCACAGGGACATGGAAGGCAGCATACTAATGCCAAGACCGGCATTCACCGGATGACGTAAAGTTTGCAGCCCGCCGACATGCCCCTCGTCAAAAACCCACGTTGTTTGCAGCGTCATCGTCTCCTCAACCATACCTGTGCCCTTCAGGTTGTAGGTGGAAAAACGCCGGAGGTCCGCTCCCCGGCGCACAGCAGCGGCCACATCGGCCACAGATCCTGCAATTGGCTTATGATCCCCATTGGTCGTGCATAATAATTTTACAAACGAGGACTTCTCACCAGAGGTTAAGGGCACTTCGGCACACACATTGATGGTAAAAGCGAACATTAACAAACCAAGTATGCAAGTTGTGCGAATTATATTTTTCATGACTACTAGCTAGAGTACTGCCCCAAAAACTCAAGAACCGAGATTTCCCATATGCTGGGTGTGAATCATTGAAATTATCGGCCTATAGTGCTTTCGAGTGCATTTTGTTCCTTTCAATACGCTTTGGCAATCCGTAAACGTCAACCTAGCAATTTCAGGAAAAATAGGTCGGGTCGAACCTTCTCAGGCAGCTGGATATTAGCCGGTCGTAGGCGTGGGAAATTCCTCCAACAATTTTCAGCATAGATTGCAGGAATGCCCTCAGCTTAGATTTTCGCGATGTCGCGAAGATTCAACTGGTTTGCCATACACGCTGTTTTTCTTCGACTGCATAAAATTTTAATTAGATGCGTACACGCATCATTTTATACGAGCAAAGATCCCCGGCCATTTCACTTTATCCTCAAGTATCAAGAATCAAGGAACGCCCCCTTTTCCCATCCTCCTAACCATCAGGAGTAGCCCAATTGTCAGTAACTGAACTGTACCAGGTTCGGGTATGACCATCACATCGGCCACGACGTTGTCTATGTAAGAGGGATTGCCCACGTCAAAGAGCGTATGCACCCCGACCAACAGGAAATCCGATTGGGGGGCGATCCCGTAATTGAACAGGCCGCCGGATTCCCATGTGGATGAATCGCTATCCGTGAAAAAAATTGGCGAACTTAGCGGATTAATCTGGTCCGAAAACTCGAAGTTAAATGCACCGGAAAAGGTTCTGAGGCTGACCTCGAATTCATTCACGGACACCGAGTTGAAATAGGCCGAAATATTCGCTATCGCCTGCCCATTCGCCACCGAGTCGGCAAAGGGCGTCAGGTCGATGAGGGTGTATAGATCAGCAGAAGACCCCGCATTGGCCCGGGCCATTTGGCTGCCTTCAAGGGGGACTATGCCGCTCTCAGCCAATGAGATTATAAAGGAGTCGATTCCCCAACCAATAAGGAGGTTCGGAATTATCGTAGTGCCTGTGCTTAAATCCGTACCCGGCGAAAGGTTTTCAAATCCCGGATCCGCCACGTCGGCGGTGACGGGTAAGGCGTCGAAAAAAAGCATGCCAGAAAGCAAAATTACCTGCTTGATCATATGGTTTTGTAGATTACCGGGGATTCCCATATAATGGGTACAAATCGTTTAAATTTTTGAACTCTGGAGTTCATCTGATGTACATTTTGCTCCTTTCAATGCGCTTCGGCAATTGTTTTTTCTTGGTATCTGCCAAGTCAATTAGTGCCCTTCCGCCCTCTCTGGTCAAGATCGGGCAACAGGAAGGAGAACTTCAAAAAGCTAAATATCCAGACGAACCAGGCGATGTAAACGAGGTATTTAGGCGCAAGGTTCATCCCGCCGAGTCGGTCTAATCTTGCCATGCTTGGCTTGGATGTAAAAGGATGTAGATATGCCCGAGGAAGAATTAGAACGCGATCTTCCACCTATTGATGTGAAAGAGCTTCTTCAAGAGAATCTCAGGAACACTACCGAGAAGCCTATCAATATCGAGCGACCACCAAGCCGTAGAAAACGGGATTATGTAATTTTGACGTTTGTCGGAAATCTATCATTGATAGTTTTATTAATGCTGGGTTCTTGGAACGCGGTTTCCCTTGTTTTTTTCATTAGTGCCTTAACGCTCTTTAACACTGGGTTGGCTTGGGTAATGTTCGTTTTAATGGATGATTATTAATCGGGATTTCCCAAATGATCTCAATATACCTTCTCACTGGCTGAGAAAAAAGGATGCCAATTCAGGGGTTCTTCCCCCCTTTTTGTAAAAATTTGATGGATGACCTGACTAATACGTATATCGCCGCCAGGGAAATCACTCGACCCCCCCGCCCCCTTCGGCATTCCTGACATTGTCTGTCCTGTAAGGCTCATAATCAGTTCCTTTGCCCAATAGGGAATGGGCCTGCCGTTAGTGTTCTCAGGCTTAAAATTCCTCAGAGAAAAGGTCCATTAGGAAGGCGATCCCGGGCAAGGCTCTACGGAGGACCGGGAGCGCAGCCAGCTTGTAATTCATACTCGATATGCTCAGTAAACCAGCCTGGGGTAGCGCCATCTAAGTTCAACAGAAAAGGTTTGTAATACCGGCTGTAATTCCATAATTCATGGGAGGAGGACTAATTGTGAGGAGTTTTCAAACAGGGAGGGAGATTTCAGTTCGTATATTTGGACTCGTGTTTGTGACAACACTCGGCCTTCTTCAATCATGCAGTCCACCTGAGTGCCCTTGTTACGAACCTCAGACTTCAAATATCCCCGCGCCGGTTTCTATAAACGATACTCCGAGTGAGGGTTTCTCAACGGAGTTGCTTGAGAGGCATCTACAGGAATCTGCAAAATATGAGTGCGATGAAGAATCCTGTCCCGGGCGCGTCATCATATCCGAGATTGTTGGTGGGAATACCGTGTATCAGGTCTGCTGCCTTTCTTCTACCGCTTCCAATACAAACTGGAAGATCCTAGACCGAAACGGTCAGGCTCTTACTGACAATCCCAAAGATTGCGGTCTACAGGCGACTCGTGATGATAAGGAGACCGACCAGGTTTTTAGAGCCGGTCAACAGGCCTGCGATGACGCGAAGAAAATGGCGCGAAAGCGTGCATTAGAACAGATTGCAGCCACCGCGAATGGGACAGATTGTTTCCAGCCCGCCTGTAGTCGAACTGTTGTGGTTTGGAGTCTGGGTACGGCTGATTGTGAAGTGGTTGCGGCAGGCGATGGGCCGGGTCCAATGCCCGCCGTTAGGACAGTCGGAATACAGCCTTACCATGTTCGAGTCTTTTGTCTTACCGATGAAGAAACCCTTGAGCCAGCTCAATAACCCCAATGTTTCAAACGGATTCTTAGGGCGGGTGAACAATATTTTGCAATGAAAGGGTTATGATACAAAACCGGTCAAATCTGGCCGCCACTGAATGTGAGGATAAAAATATGCCCTTAGGGAGCCTAAATCCGACAAGCGCGAATAGCTGCGTTGCAGCCCGCAAACCGCTTGGTTAGGTAGGGTACTACGCTCCCGCGCCGGTTGGAGGATGTCGCGTTGCTCGGAACCAAACTGCGCCTTGCTTTCCATCACTTCTCGAATTTTTGAAACAATGGGGTTTATCTAACATTGCTGGTCAATTAATGTGCCTTCCGCTCACGATGAACAAGATCAGGCAACAGGAAGGAGAACTTCAAAAAGCTAAATATCCAGACGAATCAGGAGAGGTAACCGCGGTATTTGGGCACAAGGTTCATCCCGCCGCGCAAAATCACTGGAATAGCCATCGTCTGTCCTGAAATACTCATTGCGAGTTCCTTGGCCCAATGGGGTATCCACCTGCCGAAAGTGCTTTCTGTCTTATAATTCCTCAGATAGAAGGCCAAGAGGAATGCGATCCCGGACAAGGCCCCCAGGACTATCAGGAACCCGGCCAGCTTGTAATTCAGGCTCGGCATGATTAGCGCCTATTAAGGCATACTAGAACCTATCTCAAAATCGATGATGTTGATGCAGAGAGTAATTATGCGCTTGGAGCAAGGCGCGGCGGGACTTGCCGGGCTGGAAGCCCTGCTGCCCCGACGAAACGCCGCTCAAACACATAACTGCCTCTGTCCAAAGGATTTGTGCGGCACGGTAGCATCTGCCACCGTAGCGCTACAAACATCATTCATCAGCGAATTTGAGATAGGTTCTAGAAAGACGGTTCGCTTCCATAAAAGGAGTTTCTGGCTTTCCACCACGGATTTAAAGGGCGATCAATCCGTATAGGAGGACCGCCGCGCCTACCGTCATGACAACATAGCTGCTCCAATTAACGCCCGGTTCCAGGCAACATACCGAGGGCTTGGATGGCCTATACCTTACCATTACCTCCCGATTGATATGGTATTTCTGAAAAGAAGTACTGGCACCCTCAAAATTGATCAGCCCGAACCGTTTCCGACTCCCTTGGTAGGCGATTTCATTGACTTCGTAATCATATGCCAAGTGGTGTGTCCTTGTGGTTTTGGTTTTCCCTTGACTCCGGTGGACCGTTTTCTCGACGTAGCTAATCGTTACTATGCCCTTTACGCTTGGCCAATTTAGGGTCGCTTTGCCATTCCGAAAATTCCAAAAGCCGACTGTGAGTATAATCACACCTAAAACTATACAGGCTTCCGGCGGAATTGAAATGGGTACACTTGAAATGTTCTCTAACATCAAATATCGAAATTTATCTCGATTCTTATGAAACAAATTGGCAATCGTCAAGCCGGTTGATTATCCTCACTATATTGGGGAATTTAAGTTAAGAGCCATCCTGGGAGTGCTTTGAATAATGATGCTCCCGTACCATACACCAAAGCCAAGTCACGCTCATAACCCCCAAAATGCCCGTAAACGCTGGTGCCGGGTAAAACACTGCCAAGACAGGGGGGATGATGCACAAGCATCCCAGAAAGAAAGGGGAGGATTCCACCCCATAGCTTGTCAGAAAGGGAAACAACACAATACCTCAAACGCTTAAACCCAAAATCCCGGCAATCAAACACCCGGTCCCGAGAACCCTGCCTTTTGACCTGGAAAATGGCGGCTACAGCCAGGACCAGAATCAGCAGGATAATTCACCATTCGGTGAGAGGGTCGGAACCTTGTCCTCCATCACTATTCGATATTTTGAAAAAATGGGGTTCACAATTGTTGGGCTGAGAGGGTGTCTAAGGGAAATTTAAAGTGAATATACGTAATACTACCGATCTACTATTCAGTCGATTTGCCGTATATTTAGGGTATGAATATCCCTCCTCAGAATAATGCACTCCTCCATCAAATCCAACAAATCTTCCTTCACCGAATGAAATACTTGCATAAGTATGGGTATTTATCAGGGCGTGACAGAACCGTATTGCGAGAATTACGAAGTGACAGTATCCGTAGATATTGTGAGCCCACTCCTGGACGAGTAGAAGGCCAGAGGTTGTTCACGACAAAAGCATCCTCCAATTAAACCAGCGTAACAACCGGCAACGAGCCATCCAGGGTCCACAGAATATTACCGGAGAAGTAATTCCACTACCGGCTCGACCTCCTGCATCCATCCTGAATCAAGTCGGGCAATAGGAGGCAAATCCCTACCCCAATGTTTCAAACGGCTTCAATAAGCAGATAGTCCTGAAGAAGCAGGAGAGGGAAATGGAGTATTGGGGCGCAAGGTTCATCCACCCAAGAAAGATTGCGGCAAAAGCCTTCGTCTGTCCTGTAAGGCTCATTGCCGATACCTTGGCCCGATAGGGGATTCGCCGCCCAAAAGGGCTCTCCGGCTTAAATTGGACTCGGGAGGATCGACTATGGGGACAGGTTCCCAACCTCGATTAAAAAACCCCATCAAAGAAACTCTTGCCTTTTACAGGTGTTTTATTACCACAACGGATATTCAAACAATTCGCAGCGAAAGGTATTTTTGAAGCAATAAAATGTTACTACACAGATATTTATGGATAATGGAATTTGGAGTTTGTTCACCATCCGGCCTGAAGTCCACCCGCCACCTGCTCAAAGAGGGGAACCAAATCATTTTTCTTATTTTCTCTAAATGAAATCGATACTAATCAAACGCGTTCTTGCATTTCTGATTCTGGGAACCGCCACAAGCTTAAGTGCGGAAACTCTAACATTTCCGATGTTCAGCATCGAGGTCGAGACTGGCTGGAAGCACAGCATTGAGGGACATTCGCCCGCGTCAACAGAACGTGGAGGATTGATTAGCATTTTTCGCCCGGATGGGGTTGGGGTTCTGAGGATCCAATTGTATGTAGCTCCAGGTGACTTTAGTAAGGCCCGTCTGCGACTCCTGACCAATGTAGAAGCGTCAACGCAACTTAACTGGCATGAGGGGGAAGATTTTTCAGGCTATCACCACAGTTATACTGAAAACGGAACATTCTATAAGCAATGGTGGCTTAGGAATGAAAGGACTATGCTCCTCATCATTTACGATTATGATGCCGGTGTGCAGCAGATTGAAATCGAAGCCGTTAACAAGATGGTCAAATCGATCAAGAAGAACCTGCCCTGATACGTCCCAATACCAGACGGATTATTAAACGGTTTAGACAGCTTGCCATTAAGGTGAGAAAAATTTGGTGTCGATGGATAACGAGGTAAAACTCAGGTCAATATTTCCTACGTCAGGAAATGTAGCGGTAGCCCATTGGTAATTTTATACCGCTGCCTTTGGGAATAAACCATGCGGTACCGATTGCCAGAGCAATCCAGAGTAAATCGTAAACTCCCAACATAGAGGTTATGTTCTCTACAAAAAAGTTTATTACCTCTTCCGAAAATACAAAGAATTGATCTGCTACCTCTGATCCGTATTCTGCTTCAACCGACTGCTTAAAATAATGATAAAAAATAAAATATTTCCCCGTTATGATTCCCAAGGCGCTCGATATCGTAGCTATGACCTGCATTGGAACACCTCTGCTTCCCATAGCAGAATACGCTACTGCATAACCGGATAATAAGCCAATACCCCAGGCCACAATTCCTATCTCATAATCGGTAGCTATAACCAAAGCGCCCCAGATTGCGCCTCCTGTTAAAGCTGCGGCCAAACCACCCATCGTTGCCAGACTTAATGAAACCGGCGTTATCTGCTCTTTATCAACAATTGCAGTGATTTGCTCCGTAACCGTGGTGGTGATTCTCTGGGCTTCATCTTTATCTATTCCTGTTTTCTCCAGATTTTTTGATATCGTCGATTTATCGACCCCGGCCCGCATTTGTTCAGCTACAAAACCATAGAACTGGTTTACGGCATCTTCTTCCAGATTGTTTTCTTCTTCTGGGGTTGCCGGTGTTGTTTCTTCGTCGGTTGACATAATTTACCTCACGTTAACATTTTTATTCGGTATTTTCCATTTAGGAAGTAGAAAGCGTAAAAGTCATGGGCCTCTGGAGCCTTCAAACGTATATTGCTTCCTTCAATAAGGTTTGGCAATCGTTTTCTATTTGTATTCGCCGGTTAAAAACCAAGTTTTCATCTACCTCTGGCTGGACATTGGGATAGCGACAATATAGCACAACAGGATTCATGAATGCTTTTGAGACATTGGACTGGGTGGTGATTGGAGTCTATTTCGCTCTTTTGCTGGGTATCGCGTGGTGGGCCATGAGCAAGAGCCGGGAATCCTCGACGGATTACTTCCTGGCCGGCAGGAATGTGGGCTGGTTCGTTATCGGGGCCTCCATTTTTGCCTCCAATATCGGTTCCGAACATATAGTGGGGTTGGCCGGAACAGCGGCCAAGAGCGGGATCGTAATGGGCCACTACGAGCTGCATTCCTGGCTGGTGCTGTTATTGGGTTGGGTGTTCGTTCCCTTTTATATGCGGAGCCGCGTGTTTACCATGCCGGAGTTTCTGGAAAAGAGGTATTCTCCGAAGGCCAGATGGTTTTTGTCTCTCGTTACGTTAGTGGGTTATGTTTTGACCAAAGTTTCCGTAACGGTCTATGCGGGAGCGGTGGTTTTCCAATCCCTCATGGGGATCGAATTTTGGACCGGCGCCCTGATAGTGATCTTGCTGACGGGTTTGTACACGGTGATCGGCGGCTTGCGGGCGGTCCTTTACACCGAGGCCATTCAGGCCATGATTCTAATTGCGGGATCGGTTACGATTACGGTTATCGGGCTGGTTAAAATCGGCGGTTGGGCCAACCTGCAGGCCATAGCGGGGAGCAGCCACTTCGATCTTTTCCTTCCGGCAGACGATCCGAATTTTCCCTGGCCAGGGATGGTTTTCGCCCCTCCCATTGTCGGTTTATGGTATTGGTGCACGGATCAATACATCGTGCAGCGAACCCTGGCCGCCCGCAATGAACAGGAAGCGCGCCGGGGAACGATATTCGCCGGTTATCTAAAACTGCTGCCGTTTTTCATATTCATAATTCCGGGAGTGATTGCCTATGCCCTGGCCAAATCGGGTCAAATCGAATTGGGCAAGCCGGATGAGGCGTTTCCAACGATGGTGAAAGCGTTGCTGCCGACAGGTTTGAGAGGGCTGGTGGCGGGGGGACTGCTGGCCGCCCTGATGAGTTCCCTGGCGGCGGTATTCAATTCCTGCTCCACCCTCTTCACGATGGATATTTACAAGAAGCTGAAACCGGGTTCTTCCGAAAAGGAACTGGTATTTGTGGGACGGCTGGCAACGGGCGTGGTGGTGCTGTCGGGAATTATGTGGATACCGTTCATGCAGCACATTTCAGGGGAACTTTACCACTACCTGCAAAGTGTGCAGGCCTACCTGGCTCCACCAATTGCAGCCGTTTTCCTGCTGGGCCTCTTTTTCAGCCGGATTAACGGGTATGGGGCTCTGACTGCTCTGATCGGGGGCTTTATTCTTGGCATGCTGCGGTTGGCGGCGGAATTGAGCAAGGATTCCCTGAGCGGATTTTTCTACTGGTACGGCAACCTGAACTTTCTCTATTTTGCCATTTTGCTGTTCGTCATATGCATCGTATTGCTGGTAGTGGTAAGTTTGTTAACCAAGAGACAGGAAGAGGAGCAAATCAAGGGCCTTACCTACGCCACAACAGTAGCCGCCGACCGCGAGAAATCGCGTTCCAGTTGGTCGCTCATGGATGTAATCAACTCGGTAGTCATCGTGGCCATCATCGGCGCGGTGCTCTATTATTTTCGAGGATGATATGGTAAACTGAGTTTATGGATGATGGATTCAATTTAGGTTACCTTTTGAGCCCGGAATCGGTAGCGGTTATCGGGGCTTCGAAACGTCCGGGGAGTCCGGGAAATGTGGCCATCAGCAACCTGAACAGACTAGGGTTTTCGGGCAGAATATTCCCGGTTAATCCCAAGTATGAGGAACTGTTGGGGATTCGTTGCTATGGGGATATCTCCAGCGTGCCAGAAAATGTGGATTGCGCACTGATCTGTTTGCCGTCCGCAGTTGTGCCGGAATCTCTTGAAAAGGCAGCCAAAGCAGGCGCACGCTCGGCCATCATCTATGCCAGCGGATTTGCCGAAACCGGAGATACCGGACGGGATCTGCAAAAAGCATTGAAGCAAATAGCTAACGCTTATTCTCTTCCGATTTGTGGTCCTAACTGCATTGGTCTGGTTAATTTTAAAAACGGATTTGGCGGGCTCAGCGCAGCAGTTTCGTCCGAACTTTCGACCGGCCGGATATCTGCGGTCTGCCAGAGTGGTTCCGTCGCCATCGCGTTCCTGAACAGCGGCAGAGGCCTTGATTTCCACCACGTTGTCTCCAGCGGCAACGAAGCCATAGTCACGGTCGAGGACTATATCGAGTATTTCATCGAAGACGAGGAAACCGACGTCGTCCTTGCGTTTGTCGAGTCCTTTCGAAATATTCCGAAGCTCCGCGCCGTGGCGGCTCGATCTCGTGAATCGGGCAAACCAATCATCGTCCTCAAGGTGGGCCGCTCTCTTCTGGCGCAACGGACCGTGGCCTCGCATACGGGAGCCCTCGCCGGTGTCGATGCTGTCCTAAACGCGCTGTGCCGGCAGTGCGGGATTATTCGTGTTACCGATATGAACGAAATGCTGGAGACGGCATCCCTGTTTCGTGGCCTCGATTGCAGGCAGGCCCAAGGTGAAAAACTTGGCATGATGGCTGTTTCAGGCGGGGAAATCGGCCTCCTGGCGGATCTTGCTGAAGATATTGGAATTTGCCTCCCCACCCTGTCTGATAAAACCATTTCAGAAATCAGGGAATATCTGCCCCCGTACAGCAATATCTCCAATCCGCTTGATGCATGGGGGAATGGAGATCTGGGCAAGACCTATGCCAATTGTCTCGCCGCCCTCGGTCGTGACCCGGGAGTTGACCTGGTGGCGGTATGCCTCGATATGCAAGCCGGAACCAAAGGCGAACAGGCCGAGTTTTACAAGACAGCAGCGCACTCAATAGCCGATGTGGCCGGACAACTCGAAAAGCCCGTTATCGTTTTCAGCAATATTTCGGGCGGACTTCATCCGGGCTTGCACGCGATTCTGGAACAGGGAGAGGTGCCTGTGCTGCAGGGATCGGCGGAAAGCCTGCGGGCGATCGCTCACTGGTTCCAATTTTCAACCTCGCGGGGTACACCGGTGGCGCCAGGGCAATACCAACGGAACAACGAGCGAGCGGCAGCCGCTGCAAGTTTACTTACCGGGGCATCACTCTCCGAACACGCCAGCAAAGAGGTTCTGAAATTGTATGCGATTCCGGTAACCCCGGAAAAGCTTGTTACGTCTCTGGAAGAGGCGCAGGAGGCGATTTCCGAGTTGGGCTTTCCCGTTGCCCTGAAGGTGGATTCGGCGGACCTGCCGCATAAAACCGAAGCCGATGTGATTCGCCTTAATATCACCGACAGTGAGAGGCTGGCTAAAGCATACGGTGAAATCATGGCGAAGGCGGAAAAAGCGGTTATTGGAGCGAAAATCAACGGGGTTCTCGTAGAGGAGATGTTGAACCTGGATGACGCCGTAGAGGTTATCGCCGGTGTGTCGGTCGATCCCCAATGCGGGCCGGTAGTGCTCTTCGGACTGGGAGGCATTTTTGCGGAAGCGCTTACGGATGTGGCATTGCGTGTGGCCCCACTGAGCGAAGCTGATGCCTGGTCCATGTTGAATGAAATCCGTGGGACAGATTTGCTGGCCGGAGCGCGGGGGAAGCCGCCTGTTGACCGGGCGGCGATTGTGGAGGTCTTGCAAAAACTCTCCGATCTCGCCATGGAACTGGGTGAGCAGATTTCTGAAGTGGATATAAATCCCCTTGTTGTCTATCCCGAAGGCAAAGGGGTGGTTGCCGCAGACGCGCTTATAGTCACGACTACACCCCAATGTTTCAAACGGCTTCTCAATGGCGGGTGATAAACATTTTATAATGAAAGAGTTATGATACAAATCTGTTCAAATTTGGTTGTCATTGAATGTGAGGATACGAATATGCCCTTAAGAAGCCTAAATCCGACAAGCGCGAATAGCTGCGTTGCAGCCCGCAAACCGCTTGGTTACGTAGGGTACTACG
>JAJFLV010000111.1 GCA_021772535.1 Opitutales bacterium
GACCACGGGAAGACGACCTTGGTCGATCAATTGCTGCGTGGGGCCGGAGCTTTCCGGGAAAACCAGGAGCTTGTCGACCGGGCAATGGATTCGATGGACCTGGAGCGCGAAAAGGGGATCACCATCAAGGCCAAAAATACGGCCGTGCAGTGGCATAACAAGCTGATCAATATCGTGGATACGCCGGGACACGCGGATTTCGGGGCCGAGGTGGAGCGGATCATGAAGATGGTCGATGGGGTTCTGCTATTGGTCGATGCTTTTGATGGGCCGCAAGCACAGACTCGTTTTGTTTTGCGAAAGGCTCTCGGGCATGGCCTTGCGCCAGTGGTGGTGGTGAACAAGGTTGACCGGCCGCACTCCGACCCGATTGGAGCCCACGACAAAGTGCTGGAGCTTTTTCTGGAACTTGGCGCGACTGAGGAACAGTTTAACGCTCAATTTCTCTACGCCAGCGCCAAGGAGGGTTGGGCAGACCGCAGCCTGGATGGTCCGCGGGATAGCATGACTCCGCTTTTTGAAACGATCCTTGAGTATGTTCCGGCCCCGGTGGTGGAGGATAAGCCGTTCCGCATGCTGGTGAGCAATATCGGCTGGAATGATTTCGTAGGGCGAATTGCCATGGGGCGGGTTTTGAGCGGGTGTATGCGACAGGGCGAAAGCCTTTATGCACTGCGCAAGAATGGGGTGCGCGACCGCGTCAAGATCACCAAGCTTTTTACTTATACCGGGTTGAAAACCGAAGATGTTGCCGAAGGCGGAGCGGGGGACATCATCGGGTTGGCCGGTTTCGAGGAGATCGATATCGGGGATACCTTGTCCGTTGATCCTGAGGCACAGCGTCTGCCTTTCGTCGAAATCGATCCGCCCACGATCAAGATGGAATTCGCAGTCAATGACGGACCTCTGGCCGGGCGCGATGGCAAAAAGGTGACTTCACGGCAAATCCGGGAGCGTCTTTGGCGGGAGATGAAGTCGAATATTTCAATTCACATCAGCGAGACTTCGGAGGGTTCCCGTTTCGAAGCCACGGCCCGCGGAGCCATGCAAATCGCAGTGCTGGTCGAAACCATGCGGCGGGAGGGATATGAAGTCCTTGTTTCCCGTCCCACGGTGGTGTTTAAGCAGATCGATGGGCGCCGATGCGAGCCATTCGACCAGGTGTGGGTGGAAACGCCCGGGAATCAGTTGGGAGCGGTGATGGAGAACTTGACCCGCCGGAAGGCGAAAATCACCAACCTGCAGCATCACGCGAACGGCGATGTGACGGTGGAAGCGGAAATGCCGACGCGTGGATTGATCGGGTTTGAAACGGATTTGGTCAACCTGACGAGCGGGGCGGGCGTGATCAGCCATCTTTTTCTGGAATACCGGCCTTATGCGGGAGAAATAGTCATCCGCAACACGGGCACGCTGGTTTCCATGGACCAGGGAAAAGCAATGGCCTATGCGCTGGATAAATTGCAGGGCCGGTCCAAGCTTTTCGTCGGTCCCGGTGACGAGATTTATGCGGGGCAGGTGGTGGGTGAAAACCCTCGCAAACAGGATATGCCGGTCAATCCAACCAAGGCCAAGCAGCTCGATAATATGCGGAGCAGCGGCGATGGCAAGGGGATTATGCTGACGCCGCCCATAAAATTCAGCCTGGAGCGGGCCATCGAGTATATCGATGTGGATGAATATGTCGAGGCGACCCCAAAGCATCTCCGCCTGCGCAAGAGGATTCTCAACGCCAGCGAACGCCGGAAAGTAGAGAAACGCTTGGCTACGGTGCCGGTTTAAAGGATTGCTCCTTGGACGGGAAAATTACCTGCTTAAAGTTCTCCAGAGCGGATGACGAGCATCTTGGCGATTTGCATGTCGTGTATGGTGTGGGGGATTCCGCCGACTCCCAGGCCGGATTCCTTGAGGCCGGCAAAGGGCATCCAATCGACGCGGAAAGCAGTATGGTCGTTGACCATGACGGCTGAAGCATCGAGCCGTTTGTAGGCTCTCATGGCCTGATCGATGTTTTTAGTGAAAACGGCGGCCTGGAAGGCATAGGGCAGTCCGTTGGCCCGATCGATTGCCTCGTTAATGTCGTCATAAGGATAAACGCACACTACCGGTCCGAATATCTCCATTTGACTGACGGCGGCGTCCGGCGGCGGGTCGTAAAGGACCGTGCAGGCATAGCAGGTGTCGCCTATCCGCTTGCCACCCGTGAGGAGTTCCGCTCCTTTACTGACGGCATCCGAAACCCAATCTTCCACCCGGTCCACTTCCCTGGGCCGAATAAGTGGACCGACCTCTGTTTCCTCCAAAGTGGGATCCCCGATTTTCAATGACCCGGCGGCGACTGCCAGCCGGTCAGCCACTTCTTTGGCAATCGATTCATGGGCGAAGACGCGCTGCACGGATACGCACACCTGGCCGGCATGGTAAAACCCGCCTTTGGCGAGAATGGGAATGGCCTTATCAAGATCCGCATCCTGGGCCACAATGACAGGGGCAGCTCCTCCGTGCTCCAACGCGCAGCGAGTTCCCGGGGCCAGTTTGGAACGCAGCATCCAGCCCACTTTGGCGCTCCCGATGAAGGAGAAAAATGCCACTCGTGAATCCGTCACTAATTGGGTGGCAGCATCCAGCTCATCGGTCATGAAAACCTGGCACCATTCCTCGGGCAATCCCGCCCGACGCAGAATTTGAACGAACCTGATGCAGGAAAGCGGGGTGTCCTCAGCTGGTTTGACAATGACCGGGCAGCCCACTGCTACCGCCGGCCCCACCTGATGGACGATTAAATTGAGCGGGTGGTTGAATGCGCTTATCGCCACAATAACACCTATCGGTTCATGCCGGGTTACAGCCAGGCGACCGGCCGAGGCGGCGTTCAATCCCATTGGAATTTCCTCCCCTGATTGAGTGCGGAGGATTTCAATGCATTCCTTGACGCCGTCGATAGCCCGGGCAACTTCTACCTTTGAATCGATGAGCGGCTTGCCTCCTTCCCGTGCCGCTTCCAGGGCAAGGGAATCCGCTTCGGTTTGCATGATTCGGGCCGTTTCTTCGAGGATCTCCATGCGGCGGGCGGGGCTCAACCAGGCCTCTTTATTACGAAACAACCCGTGAGCAGTTTCCAGAGCGATATTGACGGCCTCACTACGGCCGGTTTGCACTTCTGCGATCGTACTGCCGTCAAAAGGCGCGCACACAACGAGGTTTTTGCCTTCGGGCATAGCGCCCGGAATCATTAGGGGATAAGTTTCCATAACGGTTGGGTTTCGCAATTAAACCAGCTTGCTTTTCTGGGCAATTTCCCGGTTCAAAATTCGATCGTTTTCCGAATAATCGACCGGAGTGTCGATCAGATGGACCCCTTCGGCTGAGAGGCAGGATTGCATGGTCGTTAGCAGCTCTTCTGCGCTGTTTACCCGATGGCCTTTGGCACCGTAGCTCTCGGCGTATTTAACGAAATCGGGGTTACCATAATCGAGGCCCCAGTTCTTAAAGCCCATATTGGCCTGTTTCCATTTAATCATGCCGTAGGCGCTGTCGTTGAGGATGAGAACCACCAGGTTCATTTTCAGCCGCACGGCGGTCTCCATCTCCTGTGAATTCATCATAAACCCTCCATCTCCGCAAATAGCCATTACCTTGCGGTCAGGGTAAACGAGGTGCGCCGCCATAGCTGAGGGAAGCCCGGCCCCCATGGTGGCAAGGGCATTGTCGAGCAGGACTGTGTTGGGGCGGCGGGCCCGGTAGTTGCGGGCAAACCAGATTTTATAAACTCCATTGTCGAGGGCGATTATGCCGTCATCGGGCATCACTTTGCGCACATCTGCCACCAAGCGCTGCGGGTAAACCGGAAAGCGGTCGTCATCGGCTCCTTCCACAATGTTCGCCGCCATGGCTTCGGAAACGCGCTGGAAGTAGGTAAAATCCCAGTTTTCCTGTGGCGTGATTCTTTCGTTCAGTTCCCAGATACTGTGGGCGATGTCGCCGACGACTTCCACCTGTGGAAAATAAACGGGATCCACTGAGGCGGTATTGAAATTAATATGAATCACCCTCGTACCGCCTTTTTTCATAAAGAAGGGTGGTTTTTCCACCACGTCGTGACCGATGTTTATGATGAGGTCGGCCCGGTCGATGGCCCGGTGCATGAAATCCTTGGCGGATAGCGTGGCGTTTCCCAAAAAGAGAGGATTGTCCTCATTAATGACACCTTTTCCCATCTGTGTGGTGATAAAAGGGATGCCCTGTTTTTCGAGAAATCGGCTCAACACTCGAGCGGTTAGTTTGCGGTTGGCTCCGGCCCCTATGACTAACAACGGATGTCGGGATTCCTGGATCATTTGGGCCGCTTGATCGAGGGATTTTTTTTCCGCCACCGGACGGCGAACGCTGCTTTTGTTCAAAGGCACGGCATCGGAGCCTTCCGCCGCTATGTCCTCCGGCAACTCCAGGTGGACGGCTCCGGGCCGCTCTTCCTCGGCCAGGCGAAAGGCTTCCCGCACCCGCGGCGGGATGTTGTCGCCGCTAACGATTTGATGAGTATACTTCGTCAATGGCTTCATCATATCGACGATATCGACAATCTGGAACTGGCCCTGTTTACTGCTTTTGATCGGTTTCTGGCCGGTAATCATCAGCATAGGCATAGCGCCGAGTTGGGCATAAGCAGCGGCCGTAACGAAATTTGTAGCTCCTGGACCCAAGGTTGAGAGGCAGACCCCCGTTTTCCCCGTCAGCCGCCCATAGGTAGCGGCCATAAATCCGGCCGCTTGTTCATGCCGGGTTAGGATGAGCTTGATGGGCGATTCACGGAGAGAATTGAGAACATCCAGATTCTCTTCCCCAGGGATCCCGAAGATAAATTCCACACCCTCTTTTTCCAGTGCTTCGACAAATAAATCTGATGCTTTCATGTGCTACTTTTTTAATTATAGAAATAAATAATATTCTCAGTTTAATCCGAAACGGGTTTCTCGAACATTTTGTTAATGATGGGGATTTCCCGACGGCGAATTGCTAAAATGATTATCGAAAATACGAGTATGACCACTGCCATCATGCTGAGCGTGAGTCTTTCGCCTTCGAAACCGAGTTTTGTGATGTGCGAAATTATGGCGCCCGTCATTAGCCCTGATGCCAATAAAGCGCCATAAGCCACGCTGGCCGGAATAAGCAAAAGAATCCCCGCTATAAGTTCCAGAACTCCGATCAGAATACGTCCTCCAGGTTCCATTCCCAAATCCGTGAACAATTGTACCGAGCCGGGGTGAGCAGTGAATTTGAAAAAGAGAGTTTGCAGCAAAATCACTGCGCAAATGATTTGTAATATCCAGACAATAACTTTTTTCATTTTGATTTAATTTAGGTTTGGGATTAGTAATTAATTTATAATTAATTAATAAGGAAAATTTTTATCTTTTCTTCTGTTGGTTTTTATTTCAAAAATCTTTATTATTAAACTAGCTGCGGGGAAGAAAAGCTTTGAAAATTGCGCAATGAGGAGGCCAAGTTGTTTCCCTCGGGGATAAAGAGATTGTCGGGAGTCAGTTCCCGGGGCGAATGACAGCCTGTAGCCGTCAGCAATTCCCAAAAATCATGTTCCAGGTTTTCCACATAGTTTTTCACTCTAATCGCCTTTCTGTCCGGCGACAATCCCTTTTGCAGCCTGGGATTTTGGGTCGTTATACCCACCGGGCAGGTGTTATTGCCGCATTGCAGGGCCTGGATGCATCCTAGCGCCAGCATAAAACCACGCGCCGTATAACAGGCATCAGCACCAAGGCTCATAGCTGTCAGGATCTTGCCCGCATTGATTAGTTTCCCCGCCGACATAAGTTTAAGTTTATCGCGCACACCCTCTTCCACCAAAATGCTGTTAACTCCATGAAGAGCTGGAAATAGGGGCACACCGACATTATCCATAAAAGCCTTGGGGGAAGCTCCAGTGCCGCCTTCCGCACCATCGATGGAGATGTAATCGGGAAAGGTGTTCTGGGCTTTCATCTCTCTAATTAAATTCCGAATTTCATCGAAGGAACCGACGCACATTTTAATACCAACCGGAAGCTGCGAAACATCCTGGACTTTTTTGATAAATTGAACCGTGGTGGCATTATCTTTGCACTCCAGATGATGCGTGGGAGAAACGACATCCTTTCCCAATGGCACATTTCGAAGCTCGGCAATTTCCTGAGTTATTTTTTCTTTTGGGAGCAAACCGCCTTTGCCCGGCTTGGCTCCCTGGGAAAACTTAATTTCGATCATTTTGATCTGATCTTTGCCCGCCAGGTCCCTCAATTTTTCTTCATGCAAGGAACCGTCTTCCTTGCGAATCCCGAACTTGGCGGTTCCCATCTGAAATATCAAATCCACTCCCTCTTCGAGGTGGTATTTAGGGTAGCCGCCTTCCCCCGTGTTCATGGGGATGCCGGCCATTTTTGCGCCTCGTGCCAAAGCGCGAACGGCCGGCTGTCCCAGTGCTCCGTAACTCATTGCGCTGAGGATAACCGGCCTGGTGATAGTATAGGTGTTTTCGATACCGCGCTCTTCGCCGTAAGTAACGGAAAACGGCTTTATCTTGCTTTTATCCGCCGGGAAAAGCGAATGCCTGAGCTTGATTTCGGTGGCGTCGAAACTGCCTAGGGAACCAAAGGAAAAAGCGGAGTCGATATTTTGCGACTTTCTGTAAACCTCGCTTCTCTCCTCGCGGTTGAAAGGTTTTTCTTCCGTATCGCTGGCAAACAGGTATTGTCTTAGCTCGGGTCCAATACTCTCCAACATGTAACGGCCCTGGCCAAGAACGCCAAAATTCCGAAGCAGACTGTGGTGAGTTTGCACATTAACATAAAAAAAGTTAATGACGGTTAGAAATATAAAAGTAACCGTTAAGAAATGAAAGTAAAAGGAGAGGTAAGTCCCAGCCAGAAAAAAAAGAACTGCTAATATGGGAATCGCGACATTGGTGAATTTGGCAAGTTTTTGGAGATCGATAGATAATTTTGAGAACATTGTAGGTTAGAAAATAGATAATGGTTTTTCTATTCAGACGCTGGTGGAGTGAATAAATTACAAAAAAATTTCCTTCATCCTGAATATACGAAATTTCCCGGGGGGATTCAGGATGCAGGATATGAGGTATGGAGAGGAGAATACTGGTTTTCGGATTTACGATTGACAAGAGGTTTATTGTGGAAAAAACCGGCCAAAAAATAACCATCCTGAATCGCAAGAACGGCGACTTGATTACAGCATCTTAAACGGCCTTCTTCTCGAATAAATCAAACCTTAAAGGAGTTCCAGAGCCGAGTCGATTTCCTCTTGCGTGTTGTAATAGTGCGGGGAAAATCTGAGCCAGATTTTCCCTTCCAAATCCGGCCGCAAAGAGGCCGCAATGTTGGCCAGAGCCAGCTTTTTATGCATTTTGGCCATATCCACTCCCTCTTTGTGGATGGCGGTAATTCCCGACAAATGATTTTCATCGGAGCCTGCCAATGTGTAGTCCTTCAACCGTGCCATTTCCCGGATGTAGCGTGTATGCCCCAATACGGTTTCCGTTATTTTATGCAGGGTGAATTTGCCTATCAGTGAAAGACTCGCGTGGAGACCCACCAAGCCAAGATTATTGCTGCTGCCTGCTTCATAGCGACGGGCCCCCGGCTCAAAAACTATTTTTTTGGGAGAAAGAAAATCGGGACACTGGACATTATGCCAACCCAACAGGGTGGGATTTAAGTGTTCCATCGCTTTTTTACCGACATAGAATAAACCGGACGAACACGGTCCCAGGAGCCATTTATGGCCATCGGCGACTAAAAAATCCACCTGATCGACCCTTGTCCACATGGCGCCCACCGTTTGAATGGCGTCCACACAAAAGAGCGTATTGCGGCCACTTTCTTTCAACCATGAACCGATAGTTCCAATTTCGATCCGGTAACCGCTGAGGTAATGGGCGGAGGAGAGCGCGACCAACCGGGTACGGGAGTCCACCAGCGGCTTTAAATTATCAATCGTTATTTTCCCCGGTTCCTCCGGCCAAACCGGTCGTGGTTCGACACCCCTTTGGGCTAGATTCATCCAAACAACGGTGTTCGAAGGATAGTCCGCCCCATGATATACGACATTATCTCCAGGCTCGAAATTTAAACCGTTGGCTACCAGGGAAAGCCCGACGGAAGTGGGTCCGATCAAGGCGATTTCATCTCGATCACATCCCAGCAATCTCGCGCCCAATTGTCGAATTTCACCCGGCAGGGACTCCGGTATTCCTTTTTCCTGGTCGCACAAAGTGGTGGTGAGGGCATATTCGCTGACCGCTTCGGCAACTCGACGGGGAAGGGGACAGATGGCCGCATTGGCCAGATAAGCGGTGCGACCGCAAATCGGGAACTCTCGCTGGCGCAGCAATTCGTCTTTGTGCAGATCGGCAATGGTCATGGCGCAGTTTCGGGTGATTGGAAGAGACAATGTACCAAGCATTTTGCATAATACAATATTCAACGCCACTCATGCTTCGGGTAGCGTCCCTTCAATTGTTTCTTGATTTCCGGGTAGGCGCCGGTCCAAAAGGCCCCCAGGTCGTCAGTCACCTGCACGGGGCGTCCATTGGGGGCCAGCAATTCGATTGTCAGGGGAATCTTTCCATTGGCAATGACGGGTTTGTCCGGGGCTTCGTAAAATTGTTGAATGGCTGCCGATAAAACCGCTTTTGTATTCGATTCATAGCGAATTTTGAGCGACCGGCCGGAGGGCAGGGTATAGCGTTCAGGAGCCCAATGCTCCAGAAGCTGGCGCTGGTCTTCCCGAAGCCATTCCCGTAGGACTGGCAACGTTTCCCGATCTTTGATCTCCCGGTAGCTGACGGCTCCATGGCAAATCTGTTCGAGCAGGAACAGTCTCTCGTTTTGGTGAATTGACGGTATTTCATATTCCGGGCAATTGGCGGCAAGGAGGTTGACCCGGTTAATCCAGCTTTCCACCGCGGCATCCCAGCGCTTTAGTTTTAGCCTTCCCTCGAATACTTCATGAGACAGGATTTGGGCCGATTCCTCCAGGTTGGGACTGCCCTTCTCCTTGCTTTCCAGGACGAGGTCACGGAATCGGCGTTCATGGACTTGCAGCACCTTTCGCTGCCGGGAATCATAGACGAGGCGGTGTTCCTCAATTAACTCACCGGGAAACATCTCGCGCAGCCATTCCTCATTTACAGCGGTGTTCATGCCCAGAAGCACGTTGATACTGCCTCTTACATCACGTTCTTCAATTTCAGAGGAAACAAAGAGAGGATGATCCCGAACCGCACTGTGCTTCCGCAATTCCCCACTGCGGCCATGAACCAGACCGCAGCGCAGTGTGCCTCGGTCCCGGCGTAATGCCAGATGGTCGGAAAATCCCACCAGCAGGCAGCGCCCGATCGAAACCCCATCCCATTGAATGGGGCGATCCTGTTCTCCGTTTCCCTGTCTTCCGGCAATATTTAAAAACTGGGCCGCCAGCCTTTCCGCCTGTCGGGCGGCATTGGCATTGATCCCCCATTGTCGGCAAAACTGGAGATCGTATTTGCGGCTTCGGGCAGCCATCCAGGCATGGAGAACCGGCAGGAAATCCGACTCAACTTTACCTTTGAGGCCGAGCATTTCATCGCGCCGATCCTCCTTCCCACGTTCTGACAAAGGCATGAGCAGACTGCGCCCTTGGGCAAAAGCGGCAATCAAGGCCATGACAGGGAGGCAGTGATACTCCTGTGCCGCCAGAAACATGCGCGAGTAGCGTGGGTGCAAAGGGTATTGGGCCATCTTTTGGCCGATATCTGTTAAGGTTCCTTCTTTCGGATGCAAGGCGCCCAAATCGGCTAATAGCATTTCCGCCCGATTCAAGGCCCTCTCCTC
>JAJFLV010000112.1 GCA_021772535.1 Opitutales bacterium
CTTCTTTTAGCCGGAAAAGGACTGTTCCGCCAACCAGCGCTCGCCCTCGATGGCAGCCTGGCAACCCATGCCCGCTGCCGTGATGGCCTGACGATAAACGTGGTCCACGCAATCACCGGCGGCATATACCCCCGGAATGGAGGTGCGCACCATGCTGTTGTTTTGAGGGACCAGGTAACCATTCTCGTCCAGGTCGAGAACACCCTCAAATGGTTTGGTGTTAGGGGTGTGACCAATGGCCAGGAAAACACCGCGGGCAGCTATTTCACTTTTCTCTCCAGTTGCAACATTCCTCACCGCAACACCGCGGGCTTTTCCTTCCTCGTCTGCCAAAACTTCCTCCACCACGGTGTTCCAAACCGGAGAAATCTTGTCATGGTCAAGAGTTCGCTGGGCCATTATTTTGGAGGCTCGTAATTCGTCCCGCCGATGAATGAGGCTTATTTTGGAGCAAAACCTGGTTAAGAAGAGGGCCTCTTCACAGGCGGAATCGCCACCGCCGACGACAACCACATCCATATCCCGGTAAAACGCTCCATCGCAGGTGGCACAAGTGGTAACTCCCTTACCTCCAAACATTTCCATTTCACCGGGAACACCAATGAGGCGAGGGGAAGCGCCCGTTGAAATGATCACCACCCTGCCCTCGTAGGTTTTGCTGGAGGAATAAAGCTTTTTTACCGGACCGCTGAAATCCACCCTCTCAACCGTGTCGTATTGGGTCCGCGTTCCAAATCGTGACGCCTGCTTTCGCAAGTTATCCATGAGGCCAAAACCATCGACTCCTTCCGGGAATCCGGGGAAATTCTCCACTTCGGAAGTGGTCGTCAATTGCCCTCCCGGCTGGCCTCCTTCCAACACCAGTGGGTTGAGGTTCGCTCTGGCCGTATAAATCGCCGCCGTCAAACCCGCGCAGCCCGTTCCAAGAATTATCACATTTTCCATAGATTCGAAATTAAATTGTTGCAAACAAGGTGATAGTTAGTAGCCGCCAGGCAAGAAAACTTTCAACCAAATAAATCGTTCCTGATTTCTCCGGGCGCCCTGGTTGCATTTTTTCTAAATCGCATTAGGTTTGCACTCATTTCCTCCTTCATTGGGTTAGGGACAATTTTTACCCGCCATGCTGATCGATAGCCATTGCCACCTGGAATCCTTTCACCGCAAAGGAATTCTCGCCGATGTCCTGCAAAATGCTTCCGAGGCGGGAGTGGGACAATTGATAACCATTGGTACCAGCAAAAAAGACTGGAGCCTCTACCGCCAGCTTGCCGAACAACATCCCGATAAAATCGCCTATACGGTGGGGCTTCACCCAACCGATGTGGAGGATGATTGGGAAGAACAATTGGACCAACTGCCGGCTTTTTTCGAGGACGATCCCTCGCCCGTGGGAATCGGGGAAATTGGTCTCGATCACTTTCATTTGCCCAAATCCCCGACTGAGGCGGAGCAAATAAAATCCCGGCAAGTTCTTGTTTTTAAACGACAACTGGAATTGGCTTCCAGTATGAATTGTCCGGTGGTCGTGCATTCTCGAAATTCCTTTTACGAATGTGTGAAGGTTATCGAGAAAACGGGCGCCGATTGGTCAAAAATCGTCTTTCACTGCTTCGCCGATGGCCCCGATGAAATTCGGCTTCTCAATGAACGAGGCGGGCGCGGGTCATTCACCGGCATTGTCACCTATAAAAATGCCGATGATATACGCGCTGCTCTTCTCGAGCAGGGCATGGACGCACTCATGGTGGAAACGGATGCCCCTTATCTGGCCCCGGTGCCCATGCGGGGAAAACGCAACGAGCCGGCCTTTGTTCACCATACAGCGGATTTTTGCGCCAACCTTTTGGACATGGACAGAGAGGAATTCGCACACCGGACAACAGCCAATGCGCGACTGTTTTTTAACCTCGGCTGAGTCCGACAAGTCCCCCTTTCGGTGAGGCATTGCCTGATTTTCCAATAATGAATCTGAAAGGAAAAAAATTACCGATTCTAGCCAGCGCGACCCTGGCTTTTTGCATTTTTATGCTGCTCTATTTTCAAGGCAAATCTGGGGACAACGAAGTCCTTTTTGCCCATCGCTCGGAGGCCTTTAACGACGGTATCCGCCAATACCTGGTCACGCGCCGCAGCTTTATGGAACGGGAAGGCTATTTTCCCCATGACGCCTATTATTTCGACGAAATTCTCAAATTGCTGCGACCGGGCGTCGATGAACTCCGCGGCGAGGAAAAAGGCATCATCGAGGCCCGCATATCGATTCTGGAAAACCTGAAGCCCCTGGTGGTGAATTATGAAAACGGCCTGCAGTCCAATGCCCAAATCGATCTTTCCGAAATCCTGCATTCTCTCGACAAGGACCAGCTCGTTGAAAAAAGGGAGTCACTGGAAAACCTTCTGCAAATCCAACATGAACTGGTGGAATTCGAGAAAAGCCTCAATTGGTCTTACGCCCGGAATATGGAAGAGAAGAAGGTGGACGGTTGGAAAATCGAACGTGAATTGAGCTATGCCGGACTCTCTTTTTTTGGGGATTTAAGAAGTCATTGGCGGAAAATGATGCGGGCCAAACGCCGGAGCATCGGTCTCCAGCTCAGCATTCTGGAGATTCTGGAAAATGACTGGGGGCTGTGGTCGGCCGATCCCGAAACCGGGGAAATCGTTTTTGCCAAAGAGGATGATTCTTCCAGAGAATACAATAAGCTAGAGGAACAATTGGTCGATTTTGAAAAACAGGAAGTTACCCTCTTCAAGGAATTGCGCTTTTTATATTAATCAGATTCGGGATTCCGGTTAAACTGGGCCATACATCCGGAAATGGATTGAAGCTTTTCATTGCATTTTTTCAAAATTGAGGTGAATTAAGCCGCTACCCCTATTTTCATCTCCTGTAATTCCCAACGAACGATTTCGGAAGCGATTGGGGGATGATCTCAAAAATTGGCCATATGAATTTAACCATCAACGAGCGGCACACGCTTTTGCTGACTGGAGTAGCTCATTTTGGCTGCCACCTGGCCATGCTCGTATTTCCCACTGCCGCCATTGTTATGGCCCGCCAGGAGGGAATTGCCCTGGAAACGGTTCTGGGCTGGAGCTTCGCCGGTTATTTCATATTCGGTCTGGGCGCATTGCCAATAGGTTTATTGACCGACCGCCTGCGAGCCCGTTGGGTCGTGCGAACGGGCGTATTGGGCATCGGACCCGCCATGATGCTCGTTGCCCTGTCTTCTCCGGGGGCAACCATTGCAATCGCCCTGGGTGGAGTGGGTATTTTTGCCAGTGTCTACCATCCGGCTGGTATGAGCCTGATTTCAAGAACCATTCACCATCGCGGCAAAGCCCTCGGGATCAACGGCATTTGCGGCAATATCGGTATCGCCGCCGCACCCGTTCTGACGGAGTGGTTCTCGCAAATGTGGGGTTGGCGGGGCGCTTACTTTGTCCTCGGAGCGCTTCTCCTGCTGATGGGGCTGTTTGTCGCTTTTCACCGCATTGAGGAACCCAAACCGGGAGAGGCGGTTCGCGACGAGCACCACCACGAGCCAATCGAGCGACTGAAGCTGTTTCTCATCCTCCTGGTGGCCATGACCCTGGCCGGCCTTGCCTACAGAGCGAGCACGGTGACCCAACCCGCCTATTTTGCCGAGCGAGTCGATTTTATCGGTTATGGAGCGGCAACTTCACTGGTCTATATAATCGCGACCTTGGGACAATACCTGGCCGGCTACCTGGCGGACCGCTACGATTTGCGCGTGTTGTATATGCTTGCCCACGGCTTCGGTTTTCCCTTTGCCATGGCCATGGCGGCTTTATCCGGCGCGCCTTTGTTGGCCTGTGCCGCTGTATTCATTTTTTTCAATGTTGGCATGCAGCCCATCGAAAACAGCCTGGTGGCCCGCTTTACCCCGGATCGATGGCGAAGCACCGGCTACGGATTGAAATTTACGGTTACCTTTGCCATCGGGGCCCTTGCGGTCTGGGGCGTCAAAGCAATTATAATCCACTCAACCATATCGATGGTCTTTCCAGCCATCGGCGGGGTGGTATTTCTGGTTTTTCTGACCGCCTGCGTCCTTTTCTGGCAGACCAAGGGCCGCCCCGTCCTCAACCATCCGGAATGAGTGGAGTTTACCTTCTATTCGGCCAGTAATCCTTCCGGGACACTGAAGATGCTGCCGTCATCCAGCCATTGAAAAAAGCGCTGCTCAGGGGTGTTGTCCTCGAAGGTCCATAACCAGCCCGGGTTGTCGCCGTAGAGGTAGATCCAGCGGTAGGTTTCTGAGTTCGTGTATATCCATCCTTGCAAGCCATCATCCCATAGAAAAATGGCCTCTTTGGCGCTCCCTTCGAAGAGGAATTGCCAGCCGTGTTCGCCGTGGTAAATCCAGGGGAAGTAGTCGGTGCTATAGCTCCCGTACCAGGGAGAATCAAATAAATTTTCGCCCAGTGGCCATCCATTGAAAACATCCCAGCCGCTGAAGTATTTATCGGCCAGATCGTATGCTGCGATTCCAATTTTAGAACCCATGATGCGTCCCTGGAAATCATCGGCGGCCACGTGAATGCCTCCCCAGAGGCGGGAAATGCCGGATTCATCAGCGGCGTCGTAATACGTGGCCCACTGGAGGGTGATCTCTTCGGTGGGTCCAATTTCAAATTCCAAAAAATCGTCTTTCGGCATTTCCCAAATACCCAATCCTCCTGGGAAAAATTTTCTCCCGGTAAACAGGGTAAGGACCTCGGCGGCGGCCCGGATGAAAGTGCTGTGGCCTGAGACATAGCCGGCAAATGGAGGGGTCACGAAGGTGTCACGCTGGTAGGGTAGCCAGTTGACGGCGAGAATCCAATCGACTCCGCTGTATTGGTTATCGGAATCTTCCGGTTGGCCCGCCCAGGCGTAAATGGCTATCTCTCCCTCGTGCCCGAAAAGGTGTTCATGCCTTTCTCCGGCAACGGTTGTCTCCTCCGTAATCACCTCTGTAAGTCCCGGCTCAAGCGGTAAGCCCAAGGGGTGATAGGCTGCTCCATCCGGTTCCGAAGACTGCCCCTTGCCCCCCATGTAACGGATGGCGGAAATCGGACGGAGATAATCGTAATGCGCTTTTGCGCCCCAGGCGCCAACGGCGGAATCATGGACTGCGCCGCCCAAGGCCAGATACAGTTTTACATCCCATTCCAGGTCGTTCACCTCGGGTCCGTTTCCCCCGATTTTTTTAACCAGAAGTGGATGATCGGATACGTAATTGGCGATCGTAAACATGTGGACCGGAGGCGTTTCGGAGTCCGGGCCGTCAGCCCAAAACTCGGCTAAAACCCGCCCGTAGTCACCGCGTTTGACAACATTGGGTTCGTAGGGTTGACCAGTATAAGGATTAATAACGTAACCAACATCTTCCTGAAACCCGAGCATATGGTTGCCTCTGACGGAGGGGGAAATATCG
>JAJFLV010000113.1 GCA_021772535.1 Opitutales bacterium
AAGGAACCCATCGCTTATGGGTGTGCCTTGAGGCAACCGATCAATAGCTGTGTTTTGAGTTTTAACGGCAAGACGGAATTTTCCAGATTCAGCGTAGGCTGCTGCAAGGGTGTCGAGGTAATCGGGATTTTCATCTTGTGCGATTGCTTTCTTCGCATAATTGACCGCTACGGAGCCATCGCGGAATGCTATTGCCGGACAGGTTGCTAGAGCCCATGCATACGAATTCTGGGCATTGGCATCTTCTTGATCGGCTGCTTTCTTCATCCAGGATAAAGCTTCCCCGTAATCCCGTGTGACTGTTTTGTCGGAAAAATACAGTTGTCCTAATGCATTTTGAGCGGGCATATAATCCTGCTCCGCTGCCGATCGCAGCAATTCCAATGCTCGGACCGTATCCGGAGGGACCCCTTCTCCTCGAAGATAGCTCAATCCGAGAGCAGTCTGACCCAACAGCGAATCGCCGTCGGCAGATTTTTGAAACCATTCAATCGCCTGGTCATAACTGGGAACTGAGCCTTTCCTAAAAAGATAACCGATATTTGCCTCGGCATCGGCAATTCCTTCTTCCGTAATGTCTTCGAAGCTCGTGGACGGCTCCGACCCACTAAATTTTAACAAAACTACCGCTTGCTCACGAAGCGACTTTCCTGCCTTCGCGTCGAGAAAGGATTCCAGTGCCTCGCGAACATTTTCCGGGTGTTTTGAGCGAATTTCGAGCAACGCTAGCTTGGCCGCATAATCGAAATTACGAGGCCGGATCAATCTGCCTTGGCGCAAAAATTCAAGGGTGTTTGGCCCAACCCTCTTGCCGCTATGAATAAACACATCAACCAGCAATTCATAGGATTTAAAATAAAGAGGGTTGAGCCACACAGCCCGTCTCAACCGGCTATAAATTTCCCGTTTTAGAAACTCCGAATCCGTCGATGACGTTGAATCGATCTTGTCGCCACCCAATTCTGCACTTCGAATCGAGGCAAGCACATGGTACGTTTGAACATTGGTCGAGCCAAGCTCTTCGGCTTTTAAAAAGAAAGATTCAGCGGAATCTTTTTCGCCCTTCCTGCCCGCAATAAAACCTAGAACTTCATAGGGTCGTGGCCAATCGGGATCGGCCAGTAATGCTCGATTCAGGTAGGGTAGCGCATCGTCAATCCTATGTGAATGGTAAAGAAGATTTCCCAATGCGAAATCGAGTTGAGCAGGGGATGGTGTGCTCATTTCCTGAATTTCTCCCACCTTGATGTCTTTCAGAGCGAGCGTAGAGATGTATGCCCGGCCCCCTAAAATATGTTTTTTTAGGTCTCTCTCGAGCTTCTTGTAATCGACTTGAAAAGATGCCTTAAATGCCGGATCTATCTCGGCGCCCAACCCAAGCCGTTCAACAAACTCAATAAAGGAATCACCGTATTTTCTGCCTTCTCCAAGCAGGCAATAATGAAGAAATGCCCACGATTGCGCATAGAATCGGTAAATTCTGTTTCTTTTTTGGATATATTGCCGGTCGGCGGCGAAAAAATCTTCCAGTGGGATTAAGACCTCACTTTGAAGCCTTCGGACATGATTTTCGTCCCATCCGCCAAATTCCAGTTTGTCACTCTTGAGTTCGACGGTCGAATATAGCTCGGCGATTCCCTCAATCCACCATAGAGGGCGATTATCTTGGTCGAGTAGAGAGAGGAAGTGAATATACTCATGGTAAACAATTTTTTCCCGATACCCTGGAGGGGCATTTAAACGCATGGCAATTAGCGGTTGATCTTCGTCATGAAAGAATGTGCCTAACGATTCCGACGGTTTTCCGTCCTTGAGTGGAGCGAATTTAACGAAAGACTTGGTCGATTTAAATATATAAACGAAAACCCGGTGTAGTTTGACTTGGCCATATTGAGGATGCAGCCGCAGAAATCCGGCACGAAAGGTTTCGTATTCGAGAATCGTTTTCCGGGTCTGACTTTTGTCCGCATTGCTGAGAAAATAGAAGTTGTCCGAATGTCCATAGAGCCACTTATCCTCTGCCGAAACAGAAATACTCAGAAAAATGAGGGTCAAAATTAGGAAGGTATATTGCCTCAGTTTCATTTCTATAATCTGAGTTGATAAGGAGTTTGTCGGCTAACGGAAAGTTTGCATATCCCAATTGCAGGAACTGCATACTTCTTGGTTGAAGAAATAAAAAGCAGTTACGTATAAAGAATAATCCTAATTGAATAAGAAATCAATTTTTTATGTTCGGATCGGAAAATTCGCCCATTCAAAAGAAACCTTGTGTATCATTTTGATATCGGTTGAGTATTTTTTGCAGCCTAATAGAAGATAATCTTCCAATAGGTAAAAATAAGATCGGGGCAAGTATTCCGATTTCAATAACAATAACAAATATTGTTATAACCAGAAATTTCACCCTTCGGCGCGGAGGATGGCGAGGGGCGGGTGGCTGGCGATGCCGCGGCTGTTGATGAGGCCGGTGCCCAGGGTCAGGAGGGTAACAGTGAGGACCGATCCGAGAAATCCGATCCAGGAAATTGTGAAGGGTAGTTCGAAGACAAAAAAGGCCAGGCCCCAGGAAGCAGCCACCGCGAGGATGGACCCCGTCAACCCGGCCAACAGGCCCAAGAGGAGGTATTCAACCGTCATGATGCGCCGAATCATTCCGCCGGTGGCCCCCAGGGTGCAAAGGAGGACGCTTTCCTGGATGCGTTGATAACGGCTGGTAACGACCGCTCCGATCAACACCATGAGGCCGGTCGCCACTGTGAATACGGCCATGAACCGGATGACAAAGGCCACCCGGTCGAGAATGGAGGACAAGGTCTCCAAGACGAGGGATAGATCGACGGCGGAAACATTGGGGTGGGTCTCGATGATTTTTTGCTGCAGCGAGGCCAGAGCAGTCCGGTCGGGAACCTTGGTCACGAGGGCATAAAAGGCGGGCGCTTCCTCCAGCACTCCCTCAGGAAAGAGCATGTAAAAATTAGGTCGCAACTGGGCCCAGTCCACCTCGCGCACACTGTCGATAACGGTGGAAATGGGGATCCCCTGGACATCAAAAAGGAGGGAATCGCCGAGGAAGACATGCATTTCTTCGGCAATGCTTTTTTCTATGGAAATGGGGACCGGCTCGGAACCGTCACTACGCGGAGTAAAATTGCCCTCAATGATTTCCTCGGTATCGATCAGCTCGCTCCGAAAGGTGGTTCGATATTCCCAGCGCAGAGTCCAGCCATCCGTCTTTGAATTTGGATCATTTTTGATTTCTCTCACCGTGCGCCCGTTGATTTCGGACAATCGCATGACGACCATGGGTACCGATTCCCAAACGGTATAACCGGCGTCTTCAACAATTCGCTCAACATCCTCAATCTGGTCAGGCTGAATGTCGAACAAGACCATATTGGGCCGTTTGTCGCCGGAATCAATTTCCACCTGCTGCAAAAGAAAGCTCTGGGTCAGGTAAATGGTGTAGATGAGAAAAGTTCCCATGCCCAGGGTGATGGTTAAAAACAACGTTCGGTTGTGGGGACGAAAGAGATTGGAAAGACCCTGCCTCCACAAATAGGGCCATCTTTTTGGGAAAAAGCGCTTTAATCCATGGCGCAACCCCCAGGCCAGGCCGCCAAGCAACAGCAGGCTGACCGCCAAAGCCCCGGCAAAGGCCAGCCCGAAAACGAATTTGCTGGTCTGGGCCAGGCTGAAAAAGAGCACCAGGGCCGCGATTATTCCGACCACGAGCCAAAAATAAGGATCCTTTCGCAATAAGTGGCTTTCTTCGAAAGATACCCGCAATGCCCTCAGTGGCGTGACCGATCTCACCGTCAGGAGTGGAATAAAGGAGAAAAGCAGCGTCACCCCGAGACCGAAAACCAGGCTGAGGAATATGCTGCCCCAGGAAATAAACACCGCCACATTGAAGGGAAGAAATGATTCCAGCACGGCGGGAAGCAGAAATTGCACGGAGACTCCCAGCAAGGCGCCGAGGAGGGAACCGATGATTCCGATGGAAAGCACCTGGATAAGGTAAATCCAAAATGCCTGCCGGACAGAGGCGCCCAGGCAGCGAAGAAGAGCCACCGTATTGAGTTTGTCGGTTAAATAAACCTGCACCGCGCCGGCAACCCCCAAACCGCCCAGGAACAAGGCGATAAACCCTACCAGATTGAGGAAATCATACATGTTATCCAATCGCCTGCCCAGGTTGCGTTTGCGTCTTTCGACCGTATCGACCCGCACCCGTTTGTCCGCGAAAGATCCCTCCTTTGCTTCCTCGATTCGCTCCTTGATTTCTTCCGTGTATCCCCCTGAAAACCTGAAATGCACTCGGTAGGAAGTCAGGCTACCGCGCTGGACAAGGCCGGTTCGCCCTAAGTAACGTTTATCGATATAGACCCGGGGGGCGAAAATGCCGCGAATTTCGGTTTCTCCCGGTATGCGCAGTAGCTCCCCGGCGATGACAAACTCATGCCTTCCAAGTTTGAGAGTGTCTCCCCTGCGGGCTCCGAATTGCTGCATCAGGCTTTCCTCGACCACAGCCAGGGGTTTTTCTTCCAATTGGAAATTTAAATCCGCCGGAATCGTTTCCATTTCCCCATAAAACGGGAAATCACCCTCCACTGCGCGCACCTGCACCAGACGCGAGGTTCCTTGTTTCGTAAAATAAGCCATCGACCGAAAACGCACTTCCTGGGCGGTCTCGGCGGCATTGAGGGAAGCCATGAACGCCTCCGTCTCGTCATCGAACGGGCGCAAGGAGGAGAGCCGCAAATCCGAACCGAGAAGGGTCTGAGCATGTTCATCGATGGCGGATTCGAGATTGTGGCGGAAGGACCGGATGGCAACCAGCGCCCCGATCCCGAAAACGATGCAAAGGGTGAAAAGAAGCAGCTTGCGCCGCTGCCCTCGGCTGTCCCGCCAGGCCATGAGGCCAATCCAGCCCCAGGAACCAACCCGGTTAGAACTGTCAGGCGTGGTTGGAGGAAAGCTGCCCATTATCAATTTTAAAAATACGCTCGGTTCGCGCCGCCAGGGCCAGATCGTGAGTTACCATCAGGAGGGTTGTGCCGGCCGCCCGGTTGAGTTCGAAAAGGAGATTGGCCACATGATCGCTTGTCTCGCCATCAAGATTACCGGTGGGTTCGTCCACAAATAAAATTTTCGGCTGGTTGATAAAAGCCCTCGCGATGGCTACGCGCTGTTGTTCCCCTCCCGACAACTGGATCGGGTAATGGCTGGCTCTTTCCGCCAATCCCACCTTTTCGAGCAAATGACGAGCGCGGGGTTCGATGTTTTTTTCGTTCCGCAATTCCAGGGGAACCATCACATTTTCAAGCGCCGTAAGGGTCGGGATAAGCTGGAAATTTTGAAAAACGAAGCCCACCCAACGATTGCGTGCCTGCGCCCGGCGGTTTTCATCCAGCGATTCCAGGGCGGACCCATTAAGCACCACCGATCCCGAGGTGGGTTCGTCCAGTCCAGCGCACAGGCCGAGGAGGGTCGTTTTTCCGCTGCCGGAGGGCCCCACGATGGCCCCGCTGGAACCCGCCTGAACGCTGAAGCTGACTTTCCGCAAAACATTGAGAAGCCGCCCGGCGCTGGTAAAATCCTTGCACAGGTTACTGACGTTCAATATGGGCGGCGAACTATCTCCTTTTTCCATTGTCCCCAACATTTTACAATCAACGGAGACCATAGAGTTCACGTTGTGTTGCAACAAATTTAATTTTTCACAGGTTGAAGTTAAGCAATTGGTTATGCAATTAATCTCGAAAATCTTGCGGGGACTTCTGGCCAGCCTCTCGGTTTGGCTCATGTCAGATCTTTGGGGCAAGGAATCGGCGGTTACCATGAGGACCATTCTTTTTCTCGGGGATAGTCTGACGGCGGGTTATGGTCTCGACCCGGAAGAAGCCTATCCGGCCATAATCCAGCGCAAGCTGGAAAAGTCCGGCCTGCCCTACCGCGCCGTCAATGGCGGACTCAGCGGCGATACCTCGGCGGGCGGTTTGCGGCGGATCAACTGGATGCTGCGCCGTCCGGTGGACATCCTGGTCCTGGCTCTGGGGGCCAACGATGGCCTGAGGGGCGTCACCGTAGAGAGCACCCGGCAAAACCTCCAATCCATCATCGACCGAGTATGGGAAGAGAACCCGGAGGTAAAAATCCTTCTCGCCGGCATGCAAATTCCCCCCAACATGGGCGAAGACTATACCAGGGCCTTCCGCGAAATTTATCCCTCCCTGGCCAAAGAAAATAATATCGCGCTGCTACCATTTTTACTCGAAGGAGTGGCCACCGTTCCCGAACTGAA
>JAJFLV010000114.1 GCA_021772535.1 Opitutales bacterium
AAAAAGGTGAGAGGGATGAAGAACCCGAGCAGAGGGTTTGACGAAGCGAAGCGTAGATGGGCCATGCGCTCTAGAGCATGGGTCCGCAGGACTTGAACGAAGTTCAACCAATCCCTCTCTCTCCGCCATTCGCGGAGCGAATGTTATGCCGGTATTAGATATCGAAGAGTTCATCGCTGGTAGGCAAACGCCAAGCGAATCCGTTTAAATATTGGTGGAGGTGGCGGGAGTCGAACCTGTGTTTAATAAGGTCTATAAGTCTTTGTTTATTATGTAATTATCTAACTATATTCAATTTACATCTATTCGTTATGTTGCACGTTAAGGCACAATAATGCAGAGTAAACGCTGTAAATTGGCAACCTAAAGACAATCGGCTGAATCGTTTGTGTATATTACGATTTTTGCCGTAAAGTATTTTCGATTTTAGATATCATGTCGGCGATTTTCTTTAGGCTCTGAGTGCCATCCGGGTAGTGTATTGCGCTTTGTTCAAACACCCCGATGTTTACGTTGAAAAAGTCTTCGTATTTCCTGCCACGGCCATTCCTATAACTGATAGTGATCTTGAATTCTTTTGGTGATTTGACCTGATTCTCATCTCCCGAAAGGACCTTAAAAGAGGTTCCTAGGTAGAATGAAATCTTGAATCCGGGAGCCATACTAGGCATTCCATCTCGGAAGATGGGTAGCTCGCTAAACTTACTTTCATTCTTTACTACACCTCCAATATAAATCTCCTTATCCAGTTTGAGAGATACATCGTATGCGACGCTTTTTCCTAAATTTGTAATCTGTAATTCAAATGATTGGGAGCCCATTGGTGTATAGGCGTGAGCAAGAACGTAAGGGCGAGTGCTTTCTTCGATCTGCCGCTCCATCACCTTCACCGCCTTTTGATTTGCAATGAGAATACGGTGCGTAATGAAAGCATAAATCGCCGTGATTAAAGCAAGTGTTGCAGTGAGATAGTCGATATTATCCAGTTTAATTAAGGATTCCATTTTTTAGTCGATGAAAAATTAACTTATTCTATGTCGGTTGCTAAGTCAATTCGATTGAACCTCATTGGTCTGGAGATTTAATCAACCGCCTTCTAGGAATAATTCAGGCATGAACAGTGGAGCAAAAAAGTCCGCGTGCATATTCCAGAACCCAGCAACAATCTCTTCACACAGTTTTCCAATATTGTTGGGATCAAGTTTTGGTTCCCCCGGTTTAACTTGATGTTCCCTAAATAGCTTTAGGTGTTCATTGGTAATTGAAAATTCAACATTATGAGCAGCTTCGTTTCGTCTTTTTCTAAACCAATCTAGATATTTTAATTCCCAGTCTCCTATGATACCTACTTCATGCAATAAAGTGATCTTAATGGAATGAGTAAAATCGCGGTTCGATTTCTTAATTTTATTCTTATTCTTACACTTGTGAATCGCTAATTGATTGACAAACAACTCAAGGTAACAATTGGCAACTATGATTTGGAAGCGGGTAGTTCCACTTTCTGACGGAAGTTCCGTAAAAAACTTAGTAACGATTTTTGAGGGAAGTGACTTTGGCATAGGCACAAATGTATATTGATTTAGCAGAAATATTTTATCCCGCCTTCGTCAGCTTGCCGACTGAGGAAACTGGTAAACGCAATTCTGAGGCGATGGCGCGGATGCTTTTGCCCTTTTTCCGGAGGGCCAGGACTTTCTTGCGATGCTGGGCAAGCTTTCCGGGTCTGCCGAGCTTGACCCCCTTGGCTCTGGCGGCACTCAGACCGTCCATGACACGCTCCTGAATGATTTCACGCTCGAACTCCGCCACTGCCATAAGAACGCTCATTTGAAGCTTTCCAGCCGGGTTGCTCTCGCTGGTATCGATCCCCTGGGAAGTGCAAATAAGGGCAGCTCCATGATTCGTTAATTGCTGAATGAAATAGGCAAGCTGTGTTAGCGACCGGCCCAGGCGGTCCAGCTTGTAAACCACTACTGCATCGATCCCGCCCTCTCGCACGTCTTTAAGCATCTGGTCAAGGGCTGGCCGTGTCAGCCTGGCACCGCTGATTTTATCCTCATAGGGTTGCACATCTTTCCAACCGCGCCTTTTGCAATATTCCTTAACGGCCTTTACCTGGCTGTCTGTATTCTGGCTTCCGGTCGAAACCCTCAAATAAATGGCTATTTTCTTCATTTTCATGGTGTCTATAAATCCCCCCCTGTTTTCGTCTAAATAGACACCGCTTAAACACTGGGTTTGCCAGTGTCAATATTAATGTCTATAAATCTATAGTTTTTTGGACAGGTGAAAATGAATTTATTGCCAAACATGCCTTTTCCTGTATTTTTCCCCTTATGTCTAATACCGAAATTAAACCCGGCTTATATATCGTAAAAAGACCAGCCCAAGGTAGTGGGAAAAATCTTCCAGTTGGAATTCATTATGGTTTGGTTGATATTGGCAACGTGTTGGAGTATCCGGGAATAGATGGAAATTCCCTCATCGTATTGCACAAGAATCAAAAGGGAATTCAGGTGGAGGGAGTGAAGAAAAGTGATAATTGGACACTCATCTCGCGGGTAAATGATCTGGAAGGTGCAAAACAACGCCTCCGTGAAGCAAACAATAATCCGCACTACAGTTTGTTCGGGAACAATTGTGAGCACTTCACCAATTATATAGCTAAGGGGGAAAATATTAGTGTCCAAGCGAGTGCTATTCGGGCTGGACTTGTAATTGGCACCCTTGTTTTTCTATCCTATGCCTGGAAGTAGTCTGATCCCCACAGAAAAGTCATAAGAAACAATTGATTTAGGGATAAGCAATAACATCAACAGAAAGTAACCGCCCATGACAGATACAGACATTCGCAAATATAGACTTCAAAGCTTTGGAGGAATGAAGGGCATGAGATTCCGAGGTCGAGCAGACGCAGTAATCGAGCTTGGAATCTCTGAAGTTGATAGGTTTTTAGATATGCTTAAAGACCTGGAAAAAAATAGCTGGAAACCTGATACTGAGGTCATTAACGCTTTTAATACGATTTTAGAAAAATATAATAGCGAAGATTCTCCAATTTTTTTCATCGAAGCAGAAGTCCCAATAGCCGTAAATGAAGTCATTTTCACTCCCGTAATTGATGAAATAAAGTTAGAGGATGTAAAGGATGACTAATCTTACGGTCAAAGTTCTCTAACGCTGTTTATAAACTCTAACGTATTAGCAATAAATTGTGTCGTTATTATGTCTTTTCTCATTAATCATAACGCTTTTATATAAATTAGAAACGTTGTTTATCAATGATTTACATAGAATTAGACATAATCCACGTTGTGCGTGAAAAAATGAGGTTGTTTTTTGTCTAACGTCTGCGTCTTTTGTCGCTTTCGCTTACGGATTTACAGGCTGTCTCAAGGCTCTGATCGAGTAAGACAGCGTTGATGGACGCCCGGACTGCTGTTGTCTTTGTGGCGGTGAATCCGCGCTTTCTCAGATAGTCAACGATTTCCACTAGCCGGGCGTGTTCATCTTCATTAAACCTTATCGTAAATCTCTTATTATCGGAAACCGGCTCGGCCCCCTCAAGGGCTTTAGAGCGGCGTTTGTCGCTCAAGGTCCGGGCATAGTCAAGGGCATGGCCCAGGCGGTCTGGTTTATCAGTGGTTTTCATGGTTTGGATTATCAGTTAATTGCGGATCGATCTCAAGGGAAATCGGTAAACCTCCCTATCTTGACCAGCGGATTTCATTCACTCTCTTTTTGGTTAATAATTGAAATCGATCTCTGGTTCCCCGGTCAGGTAAGCTATCACCTTGCCTCTGCGAAAACTATAAGGTTTTTGATGCCGCCGGATTGGACTCAATTTCCCTTTTCTTACAATGGCATTAAGAAAGCCCTCACTGGACTTATAGCCCAAAACCGCCGCCACTTCGTGTGTTTCCCATACAGTCAACTTCCCTTCCATTAGGGCCTCGACATCGACATTTTTGGGAGATGGCCTTCTACCTCTGGATCGTGTGTTTGTTTCTTTTTTACCTGATTCAAGGGACCGTATCGATCCCGGAATGCTTGCGGTGCTCTCCTTATCATCTCGTTGAATTTCAGGGATGGCTTTTTCAAGGGTTTCTAAAGCCTCAAATATAGTTCTCCCCTCAGTGAGATCACAAGGGAAATTCGGGATATCGGCAGTCCACTTGCTTTTGCCCAAATTCCAGAGAATGCGGATTTCAAAGTCTATTAAATTGTTAAACTTCATAGATTGCAGGGAGGTCATATCGATATTCAGATCACAAGGCAAATCGGCGGTGGTCTGCGCCTTCCCTGGCGGCTTTGGTTGGGTTGAGGGGCATTCTGGACACTCGCGGGCAGGTAAAAGCATCCTGGGAAGGAAACAGGGCCGCCCTCCTGGGCGGTTTGATTGGAGAGCGGCCCTGCCTGTGGTTTCATTCAATTCAGTCTCGACCTTTCCATTTCCATGCGGCTTATCCTGCGAAAACCCTCCATGTGGCCACACTCCTTGCGGATATAGTCAGTCATTTCGATTTCGCGGTAGGCTTCGATTATAGCGGGCTCCCAACGCACAAACTGACTGGCCAACCAGCGAGCAAACCGGGCCTGGCAATCAGGATCCGATAGCAGGTCAACCAAGTGAGGGCAAACCGCCCCCGGTATGGTAAAACTTCCAACCGCGCAATTGTCTGCCTGGTTTCCCTTAATCGATATCAACCGCAATAGCTCAGGCGGTGTTGGGGTTGGCTCTGTGGCCCCCTGAGTGGCTTTAATGGCTCCGTTCATGGTAGCACCTCCTTTCCGGGCTCAGCATACTCAGCCTCAAGGTCCAGGAAGAATTTCAGCAACCGGCGGTTGACTAGCTCTGAGCCCGGTTTATCGGATATGAAGCTACAGAGACGGGGGAATGCTTCGCTGGGAAGCAAGACATTTCCTCCCAGGGTGTCACCAGCTCCATAGACCGAGACATGACTGGGCAATTCAAGTAAGGAAGTGTTGGCCCCCTGAGTGGCTTCACTGGCCCCGGTCATGGTTTCACCTTCCTTCCTGCCTTTGGCTTCTTTGCTTTCGTTTTTGGCTTGGTCCCGGCTTTTGACACATCGGCCCGGATCAGGCGGGCGAGATAGGTTTGCAATTTCTCCCCCTGGCTCTCGGCACGGGAGAGGGCAATATTACTGATTTCACTTTCCATCCGCACATCCGACGTTTCCGGAGTCCAGGAAGCGGGCCTTTCATCGAAATACTGCACGATTTCATACAGTATCTTGCCTAAAAAGGCTTTGTATTTCTCATGGTCTCCCCTGCTGTCGTTGAAGGCGTATTGGATCAGGCCAACGGCCGCTTCCTGCGGTTTCGAGCGCATCTCATACGCCATTGCTTCGATGTATTCTAAATCACCCTCTTTCAGGGTGAGCGTGATCGTCTGCATGTTAATGGTCTTTCTAACAAGTTACACCCCGCCCATCCGTGGTTGAAACCGCATAGAGAAGGCGGCCCGGCGAACCGGCACGAACAAGCGAGGTGCAAATTGGTAGGTTTCTCTATTTTTTACTTGATGCTGGGCATTCTCCGGGACTTTCAACGGACCCGGTAAAAGACAGCATACCCCGCCCAGCGAACCATGCAAGCCGGAAAAGCAGAAAGTTGCGGAAATTGCCTTAGAACGGTTTCGAGGGTATCCAGTGTGCCACTCACGGCTCAATCGCCACGAATAGACCCCGTAGCGCGCGCCCGGCAGTGCAATTTAAGCCCACGCCATTACGACGATTAAGTTACTGCTTTGAAAAGATTTCAGGGAGTGGATATTCTTTGCCTCGCCAAAGCTTCGTCCCAATAGTTTCTAAATCGTCGATTATTTTATTCCTAAGTTGCCAGACATTAATCCTGAAAGTTCCGTCTGGAGCTAGGGTAACAGGCTTTTGTTGGGGTTTGGAATGCAGTTGATAAGGAATTGAGGGCTTCATCATAGAGCCATGTAGGAGGCTATTACGGAAAATCATCCAAAAATCCGACGCACTATTTTCATTCAGTTCCAGATACTTGCCAAGTGCTTTTAAAAGTTTCGATCCCTCCGAAAACGTTGCCTTAGAATTTCCCTGCGTATCCGTCCGATACCTTAAAATCTTTTCAAGTAGAGATAGGCAAAGGATGAGGGCTATAAATCCATCGTCTCCCTTCATTTTCATTAGGGGAGCAATGAACCACCTGTCGATCCGTTCTACGGATGACAAATTCTTGGATATCACGCGGTTTGTTCCTGCAAAAATTCCGGTTTCGTTGAGGTGCTCTGTCATTTTTTGGCCAACTAGCTTTTAGCAACAATAGAAATCCAATCACAAGATTCAAGGATTATCCTGACAAGCGGAAAGTTGCAAAAAATTGCCCCAAGACGGTTTAGAGGGTATCTGGATACCTGTTACACCGCAATCCCAACAATTTAACCCCATAGCGTGGGCCTGGTACGGGTCCAGGCCGGATTACCTCAACGATAACCCAACCCAGAAATCCGCGCCGGCCTTTGGTTTCATCCCGTCATTTCGCATATCGTCGCAATGAATATAACGTTTCCCTGAACAAACGGTCAAGCCGGAATGCCGATGGATGACTTGCCTTGTTTGACAATTTCCAGGATTTGCGCCTTTCCAGCGGTCGAGCGCAATACCCTCTGAGCCTCTTTTCGGGAGTCCACGAAAATGAATGTCGAAGGCTCTGCCGGACTGCTTTCACCGGCCCCGGCTCCACCTGAACCAGAGGCGGCCCCAAAGCTGGCCGGTGACGGTTGCGGAGACGGCAAGGATAAAGCTGTGGGCAACTTCCCGGAACTTGCAACCTTTTGCGCTCGGGCGATCCGGGTCATAATGGATTCCGGCCCAGGATTTCGATTTATCATTTCCAGGAGCGGCCGGTCTTTTCGAGTTCCAAAGGCATTGGTAACGAACTCATCTCGCCCGTCTTCGTTTACGGGAATCAATTGCGGTCCACCCGTAACAAGACCACCGGACAGTTTCCCTTTGCCAAAAACGCCACCAACGGCCTTGGCGATACCGGTGGCCTCACCCTTCGGGTTCACTGCGCCCCCGAAATCAAAGCGGAGGGGAACCCCCAATGCCCTTAAAATCAGGTTCATAACGATCAGCTTGAGAAGAGTCGTTATCATCTGAGCGATCAATTGGCGAAACACCTGCCCGGCCAACTGCCCAAAACTCTGACTGCTAACAGCGGCTTGTCCAAAAGCCCCCGCCAAATCCCCCAGCAAATTGGCACTCGCAAGCATTCCCTGGTTGAATTGCTTGGATCCCTTTGTCATTTCAGAATTGAGCTTCTTTTCCAGATCGAGAAGCTTTTCGGCTATATCGAGACGCTTTTCATCGGCCAATACTCCCTCATCGGTGACAGAGGCTAAATCCATCTGAAGAGTGGAAATATCCTGGATCAATTGAGCCATCCTCTCCGCTTTGGAAAGTCTTTGAAAATCGAGCTGATCCTGGCCTTCAGTCAGTTGAATTTTCCGTTGAGCAATATCGGCTTCAGCCAGAGCCAATTCGATGAGACGCTGGAGTTCCTGGATGCGAAATGCTTTCCCTTCCTTTTCATCTCCACCGGCAAAGGCGGCATCGGCCAAGGTTTTGAGTTCGAGGGCTTCCGCCTGCAACCGGACAATCTTCTCGGCCGTGCTTTCACCAAGATTTTTCAGCCGATTTTCGAGTATAGCCAAGCGGTCAAACTTTTGCTCGATATCCGATGAACCAGTATTCCCTTCACCGAGGCCGCCCCCAACGGAAACCCCTGGAGAGGGTTGAAAGCCCTTGTCTGCAATAGCGCGATCTGTTTGCCCCAGGATGGCCTTTAACAAGATAATTTCAGACCTCAAATTAGCCGATTTCTTGTTCAGTTCTTCTATTACGGTATTCACCGGATCGGTAATTATGCCGTTTTCTAGTTTAACAACCTCCTGAAAGACTTCCTTTCGCGCCTGGACGATATTACGGATTTGAGCCTTGATCTGCTTTCGGATAACTTCCAGGTCCTCGACCGTTTTGGCCGCCTGGAGGGAGGATCTGAATTGCGAAACATTAGCACCGGAAAATGCCTCAACCGTCTCGAAGATTTCACCTACCCATCTGGCTACAAAGGCGAACTCTTTAGCCATTTCGGTAAGAACGCCGAGCAAACCGGACTCACCCAACTGGATAACCAAGCCCTCGACCGCGCTCTTAAATTCCTTCCACTGGCCGAGAAGCCCTTCCATCTGGACACCGGCAACCCGCTCTGTAGTTCCACCGGCCCGATCCAGCTTTTCAATGAACCTTTCCAGGGCATCAGAGCCCTGGCCAATGAGGGCAGACATGGCAGGCCCGGCCCGTTTACCGAAAATGGCGATGATGTCAGAGGTTGATGCCCCGGATTCTTCCAAATCGCGGATAATCCCGATCAACGGGCGCATCTTCCCCGCGCTGTCCGTAACCTCGATGCCGAGGCGCTTGATAACCCCGGCCGCCTCAGTGGTTGGCTTGGTAAGGTTAATGAGGATATTCCGTAGGGCGGTCCCGGCCAACTCTCCCTTGAGCCCGGCATTGCCCAGCAAACCGATAGCGGCAGAGGTTTCCTTGAACTCGATACCAAGGGCGGCGGCAATGGGACCAACGAACTTCATGGATTCGCCGATCTCTGTCAGCGTGGTATTGGAGTCCGTAAAGGTAGCCACCAAAATATCGTTGGCCTCTCCCAGCTTGTCGGCTTCCAGGCGGTAGCCGGTCAAAATATTGGTTACGATATCGGCGGCCTCACCAAGATCGATCTGAGCAGCGGCAGCCAGGTTGAGGGTATCCGGCATGACCGCCAGAATGGTGTTTGCCTCAAAACCGGCCTGGGCCAGAAAGCCCATAGCATCGGCGGCCTGTGAAGCGGTGAATTGAGTAGTCTTGCCCAACTCGGCGGCCAGCTTTTTCAGAGCCTCCAATTGTGAACCTGTGGCCCCGGTGAGAACCTCGACCCGTTTCATCTGTGCCTCGAAGTCGGCCAGGGTGGAAACGGCCTCGCGCAGAGCTGTAGCAAAAGAGAATGCCCCCAATGCGCCGGCGGCAAAACCGATCCCCTTTTTCAAGGTTGAACTGAGTTTTTGCGAACGCTTTTGAACGGCGTCCATTTTCTGAATGGTTTTGTTCAGGCCCTCAAGTTCGGTCTTGATAGCTAGGACAATATCGACCTGGCTCTTTACTGTAGTGCTCATGGTGAAGTATGCTTTCTATGTTAGGGGATTGTTTCTGGATTGTGGTTTTTCATTGTGCTGTGTGTCTTTCTTGCCTTCGCGTGCATACTCCGACCCGATCTTTAATTGCTTTAAAATTCTAGTTGGCTCCTGGATTCCTTTCGGCGGCCCTGCGCTCAGCGTGGATAATGTAGCGTAAACGTAGCCGCTCTACAAAAGCATCGCGGTGCCGCTTGGCGAATGCCGCTCGATGAATATGTTCAGGGGTCCCTGGCTCGACCTCCGAAACGCGCTCCCATAATCGATGTATGAGGCGCAGGGAAGATTGCCATTCTCTCCGTTCGCGTGGATTTTCACATACGAATTTCAAGACTTCCTGTATAAACCACGGCCAAACCTCATCTTCCTGGTTAAAAATCTGCTCATGTAAAAGCTCCTCGAAGGCCGCACCCTGTGGATGGCCGGTTACACTTGGCGGAGGATTGAATCTGGGTTTGGAATCCTTTTTCATCGAATTTGTCCTTTCATAATCGCTCTGTGCTGGCTGATAAAACGGCCCAAAAGAAGCAATCCACGCCCGGTAAATCCCATTCTTATGAGGTGGATTAAAAAACGCGCCGTCATCAAAAACTGTTGCTCAAAATTCATCTAAATTCGTAAGTGTTTAAGCAGCAAAGCTTACCGTGAATATCCCCTTTATTGAGCCTTGGACAGGCCGGATGGATCCGCAAAACCGTGAGGAGTTTTCGGTACCCCGTTTGCCTACAAAATTCCCTAACAAACGGCTTAAATATGAGTCGGCGACAACTGCCAAGAGTCGCAGAAAATTACTCGCCACAAACCGCTTAATCATCACCTTTGAAATTCCCTCATTTTCGGAAACCCCCTTATCAAGCGACACGACTCCCATTTTATCCAACGGTGCGACAGGTAAACGACGGCCATCGCGGAACCTGCGCTCTTTCATAACTGTAATAGATTTCTTCCTAGGGGGGGGTATATTATTGTTAATCAAGATTTTATGATCTTTTTGCATAGCTTACTAACCTATTTGAAAACAGAAAAGTAATCTTACAAAGCAAGCCCGGACAAGCCGACAATCCAACCGCATCGACCACCGCCAAACAGAGGCAGAGCAGTCCAGCATAGGAACCCGCGCCGCCTCCCCTGGCTCTGGCCCGGCCCATTAGATCGAGATCGATCATGCGGCAACGGAATCCTTCTCGACTACGTGAGTGATCCGCGTCCATTGCTCCTGGCAACTCTCGACCGGCCAAGCTAACCGCCTTTCTCAAATGAGATACCAACCAGCCTTGCTCAATGGCCAGCAACCCGAACCCATCCCCGGCGACTGAGAGCAACTCTAAACCGGTTTTTCTATTTATCCCCATTATCATACTATTGGTTGTTGGTTTGTGTCATAATTATATCCAATTTACCGTTAGATGACGGCAGGTTCGCTTAAATCGTTCTGATGCCGTCATCAAAATCGAGGTTAATAATCAATGAGTTAAGGTATCAAAAACAGTTATTAATCGTTACGATGACGGCAATACGGCATCTCGTGTGCGCGATCGCGTGCGCCCACTCGCACACACACATATGCTCGCGCGAGATGCCGTCATGCCGTCATCGTAACGTAGGTTTAGAATCCATATAGCGTTTACAATCATTGGGTTATAAATCTATTTTCTTGAAAAACATGCCGTCATTAAAACGCAATATTGTGCATATAGTGTTGAATCTTAACATGATACGCATTTATTATCTAAAAATTAATGGCGTCATCCAACACTCACCGGCGCACGCAATGATCGAAGGTGCCGTGATTTTCTCGGCCTCATCATTAGTTTTTTTAACTCCTGGCGAATCCAGGATTCTTCGTCAGAATCATACTTTCGACCCCCCGCGGCCCATATTGCATAAGCCCTTTTTGAACCGCGCGACAGGCTGAACAAATCGACAATCCTGTCGGGGCGATGTTCAGATATTTCTTTCAAATGAAGGCCGTTAATTTTCAATCTAGCGCGCTCGGCATTTGAGAGCTCGTTGCACTCCGATATTAACTCATCGTAGAGTAATTGCGTATTCAAGATAACCCTGGGGCGTGTATCGGGATTGACAACCACGCGGTCGATAAACCCCAAAATTGTCTGCCATCCGTATGTCTCTTTGCCGGCCCCCTTTCGATAATATCCGAACAGCCGTGGATCGATATTCGCAGGTAGATTTTCGGGCCGTGTGTTTTGCTCCAACTCTGTCTTGACAAGATCCCATGTCGTGGATGACAGCAAATTTTTCAAACATTCCCCTAGTATCGGCCAACCGCCCGTATTTTGTTTTGTATTCATTACGTTTTTTCCTTTCATTTTCAGTTTAAACTGCGCGCTTCGATAGTGAACTTTTCGGCTATGATCTTGTCGCACGTCTCCACATCAAAACGCAGAATTTTCGGCGACAGTCGCACTACCGGCAATTTCCTCCTGGCGATCCAGTTACTAACCGTTCGCAAGCTCACCGAATATCGCTTCGCAAGCTCTGCTCGTGTAATTAGTTTTTCGGATCCTGATTTCATGTCCTTAATCGGTCCAGGACTTCACCAAGGCCAATACTTCACTCTCCCGGTAGCGAATTACCCGGCTGTTCACTCGAATGGGAGTGAGCAGCCCCCTCAGCTCCCACCGGTAAATGGTCCCGGTATCTACGCTGAATTTTTCGGCAATCTCCCTGCGCGAATAATATTTTTCCAACAATTTTGTTTTCATATTTTCAGTAACTTCTGTTTTCTGAATTTTATTATCCACATTAATGTGGAACAGATAATGACTGTTTTTAAAAGAAAAAAACTACTTGACATGAAGTTTTATCCATGCAATGTGGAAAAATCATGCCAAAAAAATCATTGAATTACAGTCCACTTCGAGAAATCCGTGAATCGATCCCCATGAATCAGATAAACTTCGCAGAAAAAATAGGGTGTTCGGTGAATACCATATTTAATATCGAGACCGACCGGATGAAACTCAGTCCGGACATAGCAAAACGCATATTTGCTTTAACGGGTTGCCAGCTTGCCTGGGAAAAAGAATCTGGCAATCCGGTAATATTTGCCTGTGATTGGAAAGGAGAACCGTATACAAAGGACTCTTACAAAAACTGGCGAAAGTTTACTGAATCTTTTAGCGAGAAGCGTGCAAAACCGCGATTAAACGCTCTGACAATCCTTTTCCATAACATTTTAATGGGAAGTATAAGACGAAAGAAGTTTCTCACCATATATCTCGAATGTCTTGATTTCTTTAAGAAATTAATCGAAACCCACGGACTTGAGGATTCAATGAATAGGGTTATCCAAAATGCAGAGACTTACTTCCTCTTTAAGCGCAACATCGAAACGGGCAAGGAAATCCGCAAAAACGTCCCTGAAATGCTGACAACACTTCGCCTCTATTCCCTGCCCGGAAATCAGGAAATTGAGGAACTTTTTGACGAAAAAGACAAACTTAGCTCTGATTCTTCATTTATACAATCACACGCGGAGATGGTCAGGGATGTAGGATTAGGATACGCAACTGTGGTAAACCGAAAAGGAAAAGTGTGCAAGGTTCCTCTCTTTTAGCTACCGGCCAGCCCCAAAGGCAACCACTTTGCCAGCTTCCAGGGTAGGGGAGATGGCCCAAAACCGCCCGGCCTCTGCCTTTGATTTCAGGTCCAGGTAATGCTTGCGAATGACCGCCTCAGAGTTGCCAGCCTGTAAAGCCGCCTCAGATACAGAGCGATCTTTGCCAACCAGCATCGAAACGAAGGTATGGCGCAAAATGTCATGCCCCAGGTTGAACTTTTTACGGATTTCCAAGCGCATCTCGCGGCATCCTGGCGGTATGATTTGATACCTTTCAAGCGGATAGCGGCGCAACCAAGCCGCCAGGTTGAGCTGTATCTGAACATTGCGCTTTTCGTGAACCTTGGACACCTCCGGTTCTACGTGGATCACGCCCGTTTCTTGATTGATATGGTGGGGCTTGATCTTCCTGATTTCCCCATCCTTCCAATCCGGCCGTATTCCAGCGAAAAGAGCCAATGCGAAGTAGGGCACCATTATGCCAGGGCGCGGCTTTTTCGTCCCTTTGTGGCCTGTATAGCCTTCCAGGAAGAGCATCAACTTCTCCGTCTCATCCGCCGTCAAGGTCTCCGCCGTTCCCCGGCGATGCTTTATTCGGTAGTGAGGTATCTGCTCGACCGGGTTGGCCTCGATCCACCCATTTGCCAGACAGAATTTGAAAAAGGTGGACAGGAAGCCGCGCCGGTTATTCCAGGTCTTTAAAGTCTGGGTTGGAGAATCCAGATAAGCCTTGAGGTTGTCAGAGGTTGCCAAAACAAGCAGGTTTTCGGGCAACTCACGTTCGAGCCGGTGAAGCTCACGGCGAATCCCGACAAACTGCCTTCTCGATATAATCTTAGGAACCTCCGCCTCCTTTGCCTTCAAATAATCCTCAATTGCCTCTGATAGCGATTTCTCCACCGCTGGATCCCGCCAAGTATCCAGAAAATGCTGAACTGCAAAGGTGAGCGATTGAGCCTTGCCCTTGAGCAACCCATGAAAGACCCTCTCCGCTTCCCGCAATTGCTCAGGGTTCAGCGTGGTAGCTACCTGGCGCGTATTCGCCACCTGGTTCAATCTTTGGATTTCGTAAAGTTCCCGGACCTGCAAAGCATCGGCGCGGTTGCTGAAATTCTTCCTTATCCGTTGGCCATTGACGGTCCCGGAAACCCGCCAGGAGAGAGAACCATTACGGTTAGTAAACTTGGAAATTTTCACTCTCTTGGTTCGCATGGTTGCCAATTCTATAAAAATTAACTGGCAACCTTTGCAAGCTTTTTCTTAATTATCGTTGATAATCAACGACTTATATGGTGGAGGTGGCGGGAGTCGAACCCGCGTCCCCGGTGCTTTGGTGAAGAGCCTCTACAGACTTAGCTTTTTTATTGAGTTTCACCGGGCAATGGGCGAAAAAGCACGCTTTTTGCCGGTTAGTGTCCTGTTGGTTTACGGCCCGCTCCCGGACACCCGGTTTGGGCTATGCCTGCTAGCGTCGCCCCTGCTACTTAGCAGGTATGGGCAGCGGAGCGTTGCTGCTCAATTAGGCAGCAAGTGCGTATTCTGTTTCGCCGTTTAATGGCTTGATGGAATTGATATCGGAGCCAACCATCATCTCCGGCCTGCAGCCAAGCACCTCCCCACCGGGTCGAATTCCGGAACACCCCCATTGTTTTTTTGAACAAAGCAGCGATTTTAAAAACCGCTTTTTGAATCAGATTTTGGGATGAAGAGCGGATTGAGCCGCCAACTTACTTCAAAGAACTTTGGATTTATTTAATCCGTGTAACACACTCAATATCCATCCTAAGAATGACTTTTTCAAGTCTTTTCCACCACATTGATATCAGCCTTATTTTCCGGTTCCAGTTCAGGCTCAGGTTTGAGAATCAGCCAATCCTCATCAGAATACTCAGGGGGTAGAGGATCCGGTTTTTGGCAGGTGCTTTCAATTTCCCGTGGTTTTCGATTTTGGCTCGATTCGTCAAATCCCTGCATGATGTCCAAAACGTGAAAACCCAATTGCCCACTGGCCCGGTGGGGGCGGTTTTCATGGATAGACCAAGCCATATCCGCCAGGCCGATTCCCCTTTTGGAATAGTGGTTGTGAGTGTGTTCGATTTCCCGCCATTCTTCATCCTCGGTGGTTTTTAAAAGAACGGGATCGTCAAATTTATTGGGATTAGGGCAAACGAGGGTGCCTTCGCCCCCATAAATTTCAATATTTGGGTGGGTTGTCCGGCCGATGGCATCAAAAGTGAACACTGAGGTAACCAGAACGCCACATTCGTATTCAACCATTCCGCTGTAGTGGGTGGGCGTTTCCACTTGAATACGGGCTCCGTAGTGTTCTTCGCAAGTAGCCACTCTTTCCGGCATGGAAATTTGTGAAATGGCGGTCACCCTTTTGGCCGGGCCGAGGAGAAAGGCCAGAGCCGTTAAATAATACGGACCCATGTCGAAAAGCGGCCCACCACCTTTCTGATAATAGAAAAAGGGGTTGGGATGCCAGCTTTCCACTCCTGCCGTGGCCATGAAGGCGGTCGCGGCGTGGGGTTTGCCAATGGCGCCGTCATCAATTAATTGCCGGCAGGTTTGCAGTCCGCTACCGAGAAAGGTATCAGGAGCGCAACCGATGCGAAGGTTCTTCTGTTCAGCTAATTCGAGCAGTTCCCGGCCATCGTCACGGTTCAGGGCCAATGGTTTTTCCCCATAGACATGTTTTCCTTTGAGGAGTGCGTTTTTACTTACCTCCGCATGAGCGGCAGGAGTGGTGAGGTTGAGAACGATGTCTATAGCGGGATCATCGAGTAGTTCTTCCACCGAGTAAATCTTGGGAATGTCGTATTCACGGGCCGTTTCCCTGGATGCTTGGGGATTAATGTCCCCACAGGCAACGATTTGCAAATGATCGAATTTCTCTACGCATTCGATATAATGTGAGCAGATTTTTCCGCAACCGATGAGACCGACAGAGATTTTTGTCATTATTCTAACCTGTTGATTTGAAGTTTACTTGCCGGATACAATTATTATTTTTTGAGTGGCCGGGAAATCTTTTCGCGTCAATCCTTTTTATTCTCGCTAGACAAATGTTGGAATTCCTTCAAAAGTCCTTAAATTTACTAAAAATACAATGAAGGTTTTTCTGGACGGTAATTTAGTTGATGAGCGAGAGGCTCGGATATCTGTATTCGATCATGGGCTCCTTTATGGGGATGGGATTTTTGAAGGCATTCGTGTATATAACAAATGTGTATTCAAGCTGGAGGAGCACCTTGAGCGGCTGGAGAATTCAGCCAAGGCAATTCTTTTGGAGCTTCCCTGGAGTCGGCAGGAAATATCCCTAGCCGTTTGCGATACTTGCCGGGCCAACAATATTACGGATGGGTATGTGCGGCTGGTGGTGACCCGGGGCAGGGGAACCTTGGGGCTCAACCCGTATAAATGCAGCAACCCGCAGCTTATAGTGATCGCCGATACCATACAGCTTTATCCAGAGGAATATTATTCCGAGGGATTGAAAATTATTACCGTGCCTACCAGGCGGATCGGGCCTGGGTCATTGCCTCCGACGATCAAATCCCTCAACTATTTGAATAACGTTTTGGCAAAAATAGAGGCAATCAATGCCGGTTTCATGGAAGCTATCATGTTGAACGACCAGGGTTTTGTTGGTGAATGCACCGGGGACAACCTGTTTATTGTACAAAAAGATATCCTTTTCACCCCTCCGTCTTCGGCTGGCGCCCTCCTTGGAATAACCCGGAAAGTTGTTCTGGATATGGCTCAGGCTATTGAAATCGAGGTGGTCGAATCCAACCTTACCCGTTACGACCTCTGGGTGTCCGAAGAGTGTTTCCTTACCGGCACTGCGGCTGAAGTCGTGCCGGTCACGGAGATCGATGGGCGCAAGATTGGAAATGGAATGCCTGGACCCGTAACCAGAGGTTTTATGGAAACCTATAAAAAATTGGCCATTCGAGAGGGCACATTTCTTTAGGTGAGCGCATTTATGCCGATGATTAAAAAGCGCTTGTTCCCAGCCATAGTCGGCGAAATATATTGGCCTGATTATTGCTCATGTATCGCAAGGAGAATTATTTCCGATCTTTCGTATTTTGTTTCATGACTTAAAGCTGTCATTCGTATATTATAGTATTAAAATTTTAATTATGGGAGAGTTGATTCATTGTCAGGTATGCCAAGAGGCGGCGACGGTCCATCTTACCCAGATTGCCAACAATAAGATTCACAAGGTCCATCTTTGTGAAAATTGTGCGCAATCCAAAGGGATGACCGATCCGGACCTTTTTTCCCTGGAAGACCTTTTTTCACCAACTTCCGGTTTCGGTCTTGAAGAATCGACGGCAGATAATTCCATCGTATGCAAGCGTTGCGGTCTTTCCTCAAGGGACTTCAAACGCCATGGACGTTTTGGATGCCCGGATTGTTACGAATATCTTAATCCATTGATATTGCCTATGTTAGCGAATATGCACAAAAGCGATTCGCATAAGGGAAAAATCCCCCACCGTTCAATTGACAGTTTGCAGGTCAGCAAGCGTGTGCGAGATCTGGAGGAAGAATTAAGTACTGCCGTGAAAGAAGAACGTTACGAAGAAGCCGCCGCATATCGTGATGAAATCGAAAAATTGAAAGCATCTCCACAAAAGGGGCCAGACCACGAAGCATGAACATAAACCAGCTAATTAAATTTCGGGGAAAGCTGACGGATGAAAAGGGGGATAGTTCCCCGGTGGTCATCAGCACAAGGGTGCGGCTTGCCCGCAACCTGGAAAAATATCCTTTTCCGGGGTGGGCCAAAAAGTCCCAAAAGAGGGAAATTCTGTCTTCCTGTCTCAATGCTGTGGGTAAACTGGCCGAAATGGAAAACGGGGCCTCCCTGGCTATTGAAGAACTCGATGATCTGGAAAAACAAATTTTAATGGAAAGGCGGCTTATTAGCCGGGAGTTAATGGGCTGCAAGGAGGGCGCTGGAGTTTGCATCAGCAGGAACCAATCCCTCTCCGTCATGGTCAACGAAGAGGACCACCTGCGCATTCAGTTGGTTGAGGGAGGATTCCATTTCAATGACCTTTGGGATGTAGTCAATGCGGTGGACTCTAACCTGGAGAAGGAATTGATCTACGCTTTTTCCCGCGATCTGGGTTACTTGACTGCCTGTCCGACAAATGTGGGTACCGGGCTGCGCTGTTCCGCCATGATGCACCTTCCCGGGCTGGTTCTCTCCAATCAGATGGAGAAAGTAGTGAGGGCGGTCAATCAACTGGGTATAGCGGTGCGGGGACTCTTCGGGGAGGGTTCCGACGCCAGCGGCAGCATTTTTCAGATATCCAATCAGCAAACTCTCGGAGAAAGCGAAGAGGAAATCCTGACCAGATTGCAAAATGTTCTCACTTCTCTTCTCGAACAGGAAAAGAATGCCCGATTGGTATTGTTGGAAAAAGAACCGTTAAAACTGTTCGATAAAATCGGTCGAGCCTTTGGTATTTTAAACAACAGCCATTTACTCAGTTCAGCGGAAGCCATGAAGCTGCTATCTTTTCTCAGGCTGGCGACGGACCTGGAAATATTACCGGGAAAGTTTCGCAGAATGGTGGACAGAATTTTAATAGAGAGTCAACCAGGCCATATCCAGTATGCTTTCGGGGGGAAAGGCACACCGGCGGAACGGGATGAATACCGAGCCTGGTTTATTCGGGAACAAATTTCAACTTTGCCAATTCTTAATTTTGACAAACTTAAATAAATTTTTAATAACCAATAGCGATCATGCCAATGGAACCGATGAATAATTTTACACCCAGAGCCCAGCAGGTGTTGGCCCTGGCTCGCAAAGAAGCGGACCGGTTCCATCATAATTATGTTGGAACCGAGCATCTTCTGCTCGGTTTGATCAACCTGGGACAAGGCGTTGCAGTCAATGTCCTGCAAAAAATGGGGCTGGATCTGGAGACCGTCCGTTCGGCCGTGGAAAAACAAGTCGGCAAAGGACCCGAATCAAAACCGACAGGTAATATTCCCTACACGCCGAGGGTCAAAAAAGTGCTTGCCCTGGCCGGCAAGGAAGCCCGCGCCCTTAACCACAGCTATGTGGGGACCGAGCACATTCTTCTCGGTCTTTTGCGCGAAGGCGAGGGCGTGGCGGCCCGGGTCCTGAAAAGCCTCGATGTTGATATCGAGCGCTGCCGCAACGAAATTTTAAGCGAACTTGATCCCAATTTCTCTGGAGAACAGGAGGAGGCGGTTTCCTCTCCTACTGGAGGTGGCCCGGAGGAAAAAAAGGAGGTGAAAACCCCCGCATTGAAAGCCTTTGGGCGCGACTTGACCGAACTTGCCCGCAACAAAGAGCTCGATCCGGTCATCGGCCGCAAACAGGAAATACGCAGGGTCATCCAGATTCTCTGCCGCCGCACAAAAAACAACCCTGTGCTGATCGGAGAAGCCGGTGTCGGAAAAACCGCCATTGTGGAAGGATTGGCCCAGGAGATTTCCAACGATATCGTTCCCGAAATACTGGCCGATAAGAGGGTAATCACTTTGGATCTGGCCCTTATGGTTGCCGGGACAAAATACCGTGGCCAGTTCGAGGAGCGCATCAAAGCCGTCATGGACGAAATTCGACGGGCAAAAAATGTTATTATTTTCATAGACGAGTTGCACACCATAGTAGGGGCCGGTGCGGCTGAAGGAGCTATGGATGCCTCCAATATTTTCAAACCTGCCTTGTCGCGCGGTGAGCTGCAATGCATCGGAGCCACCACCTTGGCCGAATACCGCAAACATATTGAAAAAGACAGCGCACTAGATCGCAGATTCCAGAGCATCATGGTCGATGCCCCTTCGGTTGAAGATACCATTAAAATCCTTCACGGCATTCGCCACAAGTATGAGGAGCATCACAAGGTCAAATACACTGTCAAAGCTATCGAGTCGGCGGCCAAGTTATCCAATCGCTACGTCACCGGACGCTATCTTCCTGACAAAGCCATTGATGTGCTGGATGAATCCGGTGCACGGGCCCGTATCGACTCCCTCAACCGGCCCCCGGAAATCGAGGAAATGGGCCGCAAAGTAGAAGAGGTCTGCAAGCAGAAGGAAGAAGCCATCAGCAAACAGCATTTCGAGGAAGCGGCTAAATACCGCGACCGGGAAAAACAACTGCGGGCCAAGCGCGAAGCCAGCATTCAGGAATGGAAAAAAACCCGCGAGGAAATACCCATAACCGTTGACGAGGAGGAAATGCTGCAGATCGTTTCTGGTTGGACCGGCATTCCCCTCACCCGGATGGAGGAAAAGGAAACGGAAAAGCTCCTCAAGCTGGAAGCTGACCTGCAGCAATTTGTGATCGGGCAGGATGTCGCCACCGAGGTCATCAGTCGAGCCTTGCGGCGTTCCCGGGCCGATCTCAAAGATCCCCGTCGGCCCATTGGATCTTTTATGTTCCTCGGGCCCACCGGTGTGGGCAAGACCCACCTTGCCAAAGTTCTGGCTGAGAAAATTTTCGGCGCACAGGAGGCCATCGTGCAAGTGGATATGTCCGAATACATGGAGAAATTTTCAGTTTCACGTCTTATTGGCTCGCCACCAGGCTATGTAGGTTACGAAGAGGGCGGCCAGCTTACCGAAACCGTCCGGCGCAAACCCTATTGCGTAGTTCTTTTTGATGAAATTGAAAAAGCCCACCCCGATGTCATCCAACTGCTTCTGCAAATTCTTGAGGATGGCCGTTTGACCGACAGCCTGGGGCGCACGGTTGATTTCCGAAACACCATCATCATCATGACCTCCAATGTGGGGGCGCAGATTTTACAGAAATCTCACTCCCTCGGATTCGCAGGTGGAGGGGATGATGAAGGTTCCTTTGAAAAGGTGAAGGAAAAGATCCTGGAAGAATCCAAACGTATATTTAAACCTGAGTTTCTCAACCGTGTTAATGAGATTGTGGTATTTCGATCCCTGACCAAAAAACACCTTCTCAAGATCGTGGACCTTGAATTGGGATATGTGTCGGAACGGCTGCATGAAAGAGAAATCATCTTTGAATTCACTGCGGAAGCGAAAAATTTTCTCATCGAAAACGGTTACGACCAAAAATACGGGGCTCGTCCTTTGCGCAGGGCGGTGGAGCGCCACTTGGAAGATCCTCTGGCCGAGGCCATTCTGCGGGGGGATGTTAAGAAAGGCGAACCCATCCTTGTTGAGGTCGATGATGACCACCTCGTTTTCAACCAGGACCAAACCGCCTCAAAAGTGTCCTGAAAGGACCCTGTTGAACGATCGATTTCCGCGGGCAGTGGCGGAACCCGGATATTCTAATCCTGTAGCACGGATCGGAAAGGATGTAGTTTGAAAGCGATGGATTTTAGGAATCGGTACGGTTCGCTAACATCGATTACCACAACTTTGGTTCTTTTTGCTCTCTTGCCATTGTCTGGGACGGAATCTGTTCCCCCGGAACCCGATTACGGTTTCGTCAGTTCCTATGGGAAAGGTGTGGACCGCGTTGTCCACACGGGTGAAGAAAAGGGCTGGACGCGAGTTGCCCTGACTTTACGGCAGATTGCTCTGGACGCCTACCGCAATGCTGAAGAACCGGCTGAGCAGTGGTATTTCCTTTACCGCTGGTCTCGTCTGTTTGCAAAAAAAGAGGGCGATTTTATCAATTCCTGGATCGACCACATGAACCGCTCCCGCCTGGGCCATATTAACATGACTAAGGAATTTGTTTATGGGGACGGCGTTTTGGGAGACTTCCTTTCCCCAGAATTAAAAATTATCCTGTTAAAAGACCACACATTTTCCAGGGAGTTTTTCGGCATCATCAATCCGGCCGATAATCTGCTGGAATCGTTCAGAATTCTGGAATTGCTTTACCGGGAATATCCGACTCATTTTAAAAAATACCTGCAACTGGCCGTGGCATTGTCTATTGTTTACGATGTGCCTCCCCCTCCAGGCTGGCCCCACTTTCAGGTTCCCGACTATGCTCTCCCGCGTCGTTTGCCTGATGTTGCTGCCGCTTTTGGATATTGGAAAAATTTGAATGAGAAACGTCGTTCCACTCACAATCTGACCCTTTTAACGATTGAAAAATTGAAATTTCTGGTCGACACCCCAGCCAGTTTCCAGGAATTGCGCTGGGCCTCCGAAAATGTTAAGGAAAAGGCCGCCGATTTTACTCAAGTTTACAGTAGTGTTGCTTACCGCCGTGATCGCATCGCCCAAAACCGTTATGTTTGGAGCGGGCCTGACTACCGTTTGCCAACCATTCTCAAGAATGGGGGGATCTGTGTTGACCAGGCTTATTTCGCTTCCCAATCGGGCAAGGCCAAGGGCATTCCCACACTCATTTTCCGAGGGGCCGGAATGACTGGCCACCACGCCTGGTTTGGTTATTTGAAACCTTCCGGCCAGTGGGAGTTTGATGCCGGCCGGTTTGGAGACAACCGCTATGTGACCGGTTATGCGCACGACCCTCAAACCTGGGGCGACATCAGCGATCACGACCTGGCATTTCTTTCCGAGGGCTTTCGCCATACACATTATTACCACCAATCGGTCTTCCACAGTAGTTTCGCTTTTGAATTCCTGACCCTTTCCGATCTCAAGGCGGCCAGGCAAGCGGCAGAAAAAGCGCTCCGTTACGAACGGCGAAATCAGCAGGCATGGGAGATTCTGGTAGAGACAACCCGCCGCACCAGTGACGATCCCAAAGATGTTGAAAGTGTCCTCCGCCGGGCGGTGCGTGTTTTCGCTAAATATCCTGATCTCGAAACCTACTACCTGAACCGCGTGAACGAAAGCCTCGTGGCCCGGGGAGAGTTGAGCAGGGCAAGGCTCGAAAAGGGACACGTAGTCAGCAAAAACAAAGCCGAACGGACGGATCTCAGCATTCAGGGGGCCGCCCGGATTTTAGAGGAAAGCTTTCGCAGCGATCCTCTCCATGTGCAATTGCGCCAATTCCGCGTAATCCTCATTCAATTCAGTCAATCCGGCGGGATGGATTTTTTTGACCGCGTGGTAGTTCCTTTCGTCAACCAACTTGCCGCCAACGGCCACCGGCGGGAGGCCCGCAGCATGGCTGAGTTGGCCCGGCAAAGACTCAACCCTCCTGCTGACAGTATGCTGTCTCAAGCCTTGGAGAAACTGATCGCATCCCTTAAGTCTTGATTTTAAAGATGGGAGAGCGGACTTTAAGACTTGTCAATCAAGGGATAGATCTTAAATACCCGGTTTTCTTTTAGAATTATTATCATGGAAAAAACACTTATAATTTTTAAACCGGATTGTATGCAGAAACGGTGTGCCGGAGAAGTTATACGCCGTTTCGAGGCAGAGGGCTTTTCCGTTTGTGACAGCAAGATGATGACATTGCCCCACGATCTATTGCGCGAGCATTACGCTCATTTAACCCATTTGCCCTTTTTTGGAGAAATTTTGGATTTTATGAGGTCCTGTCCAGTGCTATTGATGATTTTCGAGGGCGACAATATTGTGGATCGTGTTCGCGAACTCCTCGGGCCTACGGATTCCAATATAGCCCCAAAAGGCACCGTTCGGGGCGATTTGGGTACGGATAAAATGCGCAACATCGTTCACGCCTCCGACAGCAAAGAAAACGCCCTGGCGGAAATTAAACGGTTTTTCAACTGATTGCCTCTTCCGACTGTCCTATTTGGACCAGCAGGCAGACGGCCTGAGCGGCGATGCCCAAACCTTTTCCCAGATCGCCCAATTTTTCATGAGTCGTAGCCTTGATTCCAATGGATGATGGTGGCACTTTCATTGCAGCGGCCAGCTTTTCCTTCATTGCCGCTAAATAAGGTCCCATTTTGGGGGCTTCGGCGATTATCACCGAATCAACGTTGCTTAACGCAAAACCCAATCGGGCGGCTTCTCGGCATGCCCTTTTGAGAATTTCTTGAGAATCGAGGTCCTTGTATTTCAGGTCCGTATCAGGAAAATAATGGCCGATATCGGGAAGCCCGGCGGCGCCAAGGATGGCATCGGCGATGGCATGGGTGAGACAATCAGCATCGGAATGGCCTTTCAGTCCCTGCTCAAAGGGTATACGTACTCCGCCTAAGACAAGCGCACGACCGGCTGTCAACCGATGAACGTCGTAACCAATTCCTACTCGAAATGTTGCCGCCATGAGAACTACTTATATTCTACTCCCTCAGGTTTTGGAGCATTGGCAAGGAAATGCTCAATAATGGCGATATCTTCTGGAACGGTCAATTTTGGATTTGGATAGGGCGTTTCCAGGAGGGTGACTCTATGCCCTGAATGAAGAACGGCGGAGGTGTCATCGGTTATGTTCCACCCTTCTTTTTGCGCTCGCCGGTAGGCATCGCAAATTAGGGTTCGTTCAAAAACCTGCGGAGTTTCCATGGCCCACAATCGGGTTCGATCACAGTCTTTTAAGTTTAAAAGCCGCAAGTTTTCGGTCTCATTCTCCACTTCTTTTATCGTGTCCACCATGCGATGGGCCAGGCATACGGCCTTGTCTTTGGCTGCGATCTCGCTTAAATTCCGAATTGTAGAGAATCGAATCAGGGGTCTGGCGCAGTCGTGGATGAAAATACTTTGCATGTTTTCAGGGATTGCCTCCAAGGCATTTGCTACCGAATCCTGCCTTCGTTTGCCGCCCTCGACCCACTTCACCAGCATGGTTTGCCGGTTTCGTAACGTCCCCATCATCATTTCAATATTTTTTCTTTGTTCCGAATTCCTCGTTACGATGGCGGCCATATTAACTGTGCCGCTTGCGATGAAAGATTCCAGTGAGTAGAGCATGGCAGGTTTTCCCAGCAGTGGAACCAGGGCCTTATCTTCCACATGGCCTTTCATTCGCATACTGCTTCCTGCGCATAACAATACCGCCGCGTTTTCCATTTATACGGATGCTTTCTTTTTACAGGTTGAGGATATGGCGAATTTTCCCTTAATTGGCAGTATTTTTAAAGAAAACAATGGCCAATTTTCGCGATTCACGATTACAAGTAAGGAAGATTTCAGGTGAAAATGTCCATTCAAATACCGCCCAGCGCCGTTATATTTTGTCCCGCCAAGGTAAATCTTTTTCTGGCCATTACCGGAATTCGTGAGGATGGCTTTCACAATCTGCTGTCAGTGGTCGCTCCGCTCGATTTTGGCGATCATTTATGGGTGGAACCGGGTGAGCCCGGAGAACCGGACCACCTTGAATGTCAAAACCCGGAACTCGAAACAGGTCCCTCCAACCTCGTCCTGCGGGCTTCTTCCGCTTTTCGGAAGCATCGCGAATTACCCTTTGGCCTGCGTTATAGGCTGATCAAACGCATTCCCCTCGGATCCGGCCTGGGTGGTGGAAGCAGTAACGCTGCTTCTGTTTTGCGGTTGTTGAACTCGATGGTCGACGACCCCTTGTCAATGAATGAATTGAAGGAGATTGCCGCCGAATTAGGATCTGACGTGCCCCTTTTTTTAATCAACCAGCCGGCAATCATGCGAGGTCGAGGCGAACAGATCGAACCATTGCCGCAATCTGCCGCCAATCGCTTGTCGGGGAGGCGGATTCTGTTGTTTAAGCCAGAATTTTCCATTGAAACCGCCTGGGCCTACGGATGTCTGGCGGCAAACCCACTCCAATATGCTTCCCCAGCCCATTGTGAAGAGAAACTAAACCAGTGGCTGCATTCAACGCAAACCATCGAACAACTGCTCTTCAACAGTTTCGAGGCTCCGATTTTTCAAAAATTTCTCACTTATCCGACCCTCTTTGAAATTTTGAAAAAAAATGATGAGACTTCCCTCCTGTTGAGCGGCAGCGGGAGCGCCTGTTTTGCTCTGGTTATGGAAAAAAATGTGCCCGTGCCCTTAATCACAACAATTCGGGAAGCCTGGGGCGAAGAGGTGTTTATTGTTGAAAGCACAATCCTCTAGCATTTAGAGTCTGAATGCCTTACATACTTGTGCCAGCGCCTGAGAGGTGCTAGGACCTTGTAAAGCATCCTTTGATTCTTCTATCTTCATGCCCAATTCTGAAAAAAAAGAGGAAACCGTACTACGCGGGATAGCCGCCTCGCCCGGGGTTGTCCATGGCCCTGCTTTTCTCTTTTTGCAAAAAGAGCTGGAGATCCCCTCCTATGAGGTGTCTGAGCAGAGCCGGGCTTATGAGCTGGCGCGCTTCGAGCAGGCCATTTTGGAAACGCGCATGCAGATAAACGCCATTCGCAATGAAATTGCCGAGGAATTAGGCGAAGAGGAGGCCCAAATTTTCGATGCCCACCTTCTTGTCCTCGACGACAAGGCGTTGCTCGAGGAAACCGTTCAGGAGGTGGAGAGTACGGGTCTCAATATAGAATATTGCGTTCACCAGGTGATAACCCGCTACCTGGAAGCCTTTTCCAGTATCGATGACGAATACATCAAGGAACGGGTGACCGATATCCGCGATGTTTCCAGGCGCCTGTTGCGCAATTTGATGGGACATGCCGATTTCAGTCTTAGCAAATTGGCGGATAAAAAGATTATCGTGTCCGAGGACTTAACCCCATCGGAAACGGCTAGTATGGATAAGGGAAACGTCCTCGCCTTTGTCACCAACGAAGGCAGTCGCACAAGCCATACAACCATAATGGCTCGTTCGATCGAAGTGCCGGCGGTTGTCGGCCTGCACAACGTCACTCAGCAGGTGCAATCTGGAGATACTCTACTGGTGGATGGTTACGAGGGTCTTGTTATCCTCCACCCCACCAACGAGCGGCTCCACCGTTATGGAAAAATAAAACTGGATCGGGAACACCTGCAACAGGTTTTCCAACGCGAAGCCCTCCTCCCAGCCGAAACGGTTGACGGTCATTCCCTGGTATTAATGGCCAATATCGAAGGGACTGAAAATCTCGATCACCTGGCCGAATTTGGCGCTCAGGGAGTTGGCCTCTTTCGCACCGAATCCCTGTTCCTTCGAGACGACTCCTTTCCCGATGAAGAAACTCAATTTCAGACCTACCGCCTCTATGTCGAAAGGCTCAGCCCACAGCCCGTGATTATTCGCACTATCGATTTAGGCGGAGACAAGAGCACCCATGGGGACTATTTTCCGGTTAACGAGGGGAACCCCTTCATGGGATTCAGAGCAATCCGCTTCTGCCTCGAACACACGAATATCTTCAAGGATCAGTTGCGGGCTGTTTTGCGTTCGAGCGCCTTTGGCCAGGTTAAGATTATGTTTCCCATGATTAGCGGGTTACCTGAATTATTGGCAGCCAAGCATATTCTTGACGAGGCCAAGGAAGAACTGCTTTCTCGCGGGCAGGCGTTTGACCCCCATATCCGGGTCGGCAGCATGATAGAAATTCCCAGCGCTGCTTATACAGCCGATCTGCTGGCCGAACATAGCCAGTTTTTCAGTATCGGCACCAACGACCTGATCCAATACCTGTTGGCCGTGGACCGAGTGAACGACAGGATCGCCCATCTATACCAGCCAAACCATCCGGCAGTAATTCGCACGATAAAGGCGATCATTGATTCCGGGCACAAAAAGGGCATCCCTGTGGGTGTGTGCGGAGAGATGGCCGGCGACCCCCTCTATGCTCCACTGTTGATTGGCCTGGGTGTCGACGAGCTTAGCCTGACGCCGATCTGCTTGCCCGAAATCAAATTCCTGCTACGCAAAATCCGATTGTCGGATGCGCAAAGCCTGGCCACAAAAGTCATTCAATATGGTGATTCCAAAACTATTTTTGAGACTTTGCGCCAGTTTTATTTGGACCACGTCAATCAGCTTGATGTTAATAGCGACAGTTTTAATTAATACCTCAACCTCGATATGTCCTCTGACAATCCCTTTTTGATTATGAAAATATGGCTAGATTACAGGAAATAGTTCAATTTTGCGATGAGCGTTCTCGCCAAAGTGAAATTCCGGATTTCCCCGGAGCCATGAACGGACTCCAGGTGGCCAACAGCGGAAAGATCACAAAAATAGGCGCCGCTGTCGATGCGGGCAAGGTCCCTTTTGCTCGGGCAGTGCAGGCGGGGATTGATTTTCTGATCGTCCATCATGGCCTATTCTGGGATCCTCCTCGTCCCTTGACCGGCAGCAATTATGAGAAAATGCGTATTTTGTTCGATGGCGATTGCGCAGTTTACGGGTGCCATGTGCCGCTCGATTGCCACCCGGAAATTGGCAACAATGTTCTCTTGGCCAAAAAACTCGGGCTTGAACCCGCGGGAGCGTTTCATGAGCACGAGGGCAATCCGATCTGCCTCATTGCCAAGTTTTCCAGCGATCGGGAGAGTTTGAAAACTGCTTTGCAGAAATTATTCAAGGGATCCGTCACGGCCATCGAATACGGCTCCACGAACCCTGCCAAAGTTGCCATTTTAACCGGTAGCGGAGCGTCTGTGACGGGTGAATTAAGACAACAAGGCATCGATACTTTCATTACCGGAGAACTGAAACAAAGCCAGTTCAATCTTGCCCAGGAGGATGGGTTGAATCTTTATCTGTGCGGACATTATGCCACGGAGACCTTCGGCGTAGCTGCTCTGGCAGAAGAAGCCGCCCGCAAGTTCGGTCTTCCCTATGAATTTGTTACCACCGAATGTCCACTTTGAGTGAAACCCCAGGGAGAATATGAGTAAAAAAATCGCCATTCTGAATGGGCCGAACCTCGATCGGCTGGGAAAAAGAGAACCGGATGTTTATGGCAGCCAGACGCTTGAAGACCTGGAAAAGGCTGTCTTGGCGGAGGCTGATTGCCTTGGTGTGGAGGTCGAGTTCTTTCAGTCCAATCACGAAGGAGCCCTGGTCGATAAAATTTCCTCCCTTGTCGACAGCGGAATCGCCGGAGTGGTCTTCAACCCCGGCGCTTACACCCATACCAGTGTGGCTTTGCGGGATGCCATTGCCGCCTCCGGTCTTTTTGTGGTGGAAGTTCATATATCCAATGTTTACCAGCGTGAGGAATTTCGCCATAAATCCCTTACGGCACCCGTTTCAACCGGCGCTATCGCCGGCCTGGGTTTTTACGGCTATGTTGCCGCCCTGCGGTTTTTAGCCCAATAATATATCCGTCCTGAATGCAATTCTCAGCCTTCTGCGTTTGTGCAGGATGAAGAGATGCGGGATGCATGATTCAGAATGACCGGTCATTTCTAAAATCCGAAGACCTTGCTTCCCGCTTCTTCCATCACATCGCGGTCATACCCCACAAGAGGAGGTGCAGGCTCAGGCAGGTGGCCAGTCCGGCGGCCAGATCGTCTACTACAATTCCCACTCCGCCGGGATAACTTTGAAGCCTGTTTATTCCAATCGGCTTGATAATATCGAAAAAACGAAAAATCCCGAAACCGATCAAAAAAATCGCCCAGGCATAACCCATTTCCAAATAGGGTTGCAGACCGATATAACAAACCGGGACAGCCACAAATTCATCCAAAATTATCGATTTGGGATCTCTTTGATAGAGGCGTTTTTCTGCTTCCCCGCAAAATTCGATGGCTAAATAGACGGTCAAGGCCAGCAATATAAAATATGGGATATGCCCCAGAGGGAAAAAAACCACCGTATACCAGATCAAGCCGGCCGCCGAACCCACCGTACCGGGAGCTTTGCCTATTTTCCCGAGCGAGCCTAGCGTGGCAGTATTAAGAACGACAGGAGAGGGTAGAAAACGAATCCAACTTTGGCGATCCTTCATCTATTCCTTGCTTGGGAAGAGAAGCGACCAGTATTTGGCGATATATTTGCCTCCCGAGTAAACCGTCAGAACGGTAGCGAAAATAAAAAAACCGAGCCCTGCGTTGTAGATAAAAGCTTCGAAAATACTCAGATTCCAGCCTGTCCAAAGGGTAAAGTCCACATGAATGGCCGGCACGCCCAATAAGACGCTGACGGCTATTATCTGGAACACCGTTTTTTGTTTACCCGATTTTTCCGCTGCCAGGATTTTACCTTGGCTGGCGGCTACCAGCCGTAGTCCGGTCACCAGGAACTCGCGGCAAACGATGAGTAAAACACATATGATTCCCCATGGAGGCAGGATGCCAACGGCAAGGATAACAATCAGCATGCCGACGATTAAAATCTTGTCGGTGAGAGCGTCCATCAGCTTGCCGAAGTCCGAGACGCTGTTTCGTTTACGGGCCAGATAACCATCCAGCCAGTCGGTAATTCCGCCGAATATGAAAAGGAGCAAGGCAAGGGTGGCAGCGCCCTGCCATTTCAAATAGACCAGCCCTGCGAGGATGAAAAGAATGGGCACCCGGGAGAGAGTGAGCAAATTCGGCAAGTTCATCAGATAAGGATGAGAGGTTGCAATTTGAACGAAATAAAAACTAAGGTGGTCGATTTGTGAAATCCTTGACTCAGGCACACTAGAGATAAATTTCCCCCAACGGCAAATCAAAATGAGAACGGCAATTTACCCCGGTACCTTCGACCCGGTGACCAATGGTCACCTGGACGTTCTATTTCGGGCCTCCCATATTTTTGAGAACATTATTATCGCAGTAGCTGAGAACGAGGAGAAACACCCCTTGTTCACCTTGGAGGAAAGACTGGTCCTGATCAAGGAGAACATCTCCGAAGGTCAAAATGTGCAGGTCACTTCATTCAGTGGTTTATTGGTCGATTTTGCCCGAGAGATGGACGCCTCGGCTATTGTGCGTGGTCTCAGAGCGGTATCGGATTTTGAGTTCGAGTTTCAGCTCACGCAAATGAATCGCCATTTGGACGGCGATTTGGAAACCATTTTTCTCATGCCCAAACAGGATTACTTTTTTACCAGTTCGAGTTTGATCAAGCAAGTGGCGCGCTTCCATGGGAAAATTGACTACCTTGTTCCCCCCAACGTGTCCAAAGCCCTCCGTCATAAATTCGGGCATCAACATTAGGGATCCTGCGAATAACTGGAAGCGTCCCGATCTCCTGCTTTTACCCTCCCTCGGTTCTAAAGGCTGATGCCCATAATTGTGAAACCTGCCGACCCCAATATAAAAGAAAACTCCGGGGGGAAAATAATGGGAGTCATTTTTCTGACTCTTTTTATAGATTTGGTCGGGTTTTCCATTATTTTTCCTCTCTTTCCGGCCATGCTCGACTACTACCTGCCAAAAGAGGGGGAGGGGAGTTTTCTGGCCATAATCCTCGATTGGCTAAGTGACCTGGCGCATGCAGGCGGTAGCCAGGTCGGGACGACATTTTTCACCTATGTGTTATTTGGCGGTTTGCTGGGCTCACTCTATTCACTATTGCAGTTTGTCTTCGCCCCATTCTGGGGGCGCCTGTCGGATCGCTATGGGCGTAGGCCGGTTTTGCTATTGACGATATTGGGCAATACTCTCGGTTACCTCTTGTGGGCCTTCAGTGGTTCTTTCTGGTTATTGTTGGCCTCCCGAATCTTGAATGGTGCCAGCAGCGGCAATCTGTCGGTGGCCACCGCAGCGGTGGCCGATGTTACCGCATCGGAAAAACGTTCCAGAGGGATGGCCCTGATAGGCGTGGCGTTTGGCCTTGGTTTTCTCGTCGGTCCGGCCATCGGCGGGTACTCCTCAATTTTCGATTTAACCGATATTATGCCCCAATCGGTCCATTACGGTCTTAATCCCTTTTCCACTCCCGCCTTTATAGCTTTCTTTCTCTCGATCATTAATCTCCTCTGGGTTCTCCTCAAGTTTAGGGAAACCTTGCCGCCATCCAGGCGTGAAGCCAAAGTTGAAAAATTATCTCCAGGCACCGCCGCGGGTAGAATATTCGGGCGGGAGATGAGTCCGGCGGCAAGGGCAAACTTGGTCTATTTCATCTTTATTCTGGCATTCAGCGGAATGGAGTTTACCCTCACCTTTCTTTCCTTCGAGCGACTAAGCTATGGGCCGGTGAATAATGCCAATATGTTCCTTTTCATCGGTTTTTCCCTGATTTTCGTGCAAGGAGGGCTGGTCCACAGTCTAGTCCCGAAAATTGGTGAAAAACGGCTTCTTTTGGGAGGTTTTATCAGCGGATCGGTAGCATTCGGCTTTTTGGCTTTTGCCTCGAGCTGGTTCTACTTTTATATCGGCCTGGGCCTGTTGGCTCTTGGAGCCGGGTTATCGACACCCACACTTACCGCTCTCGTATCCCTCTATTCAAGCGAAGCCGAGCAAGGCCGTGTCATGGGTGCATTCCGCTCCGCTGGCTCATTGGGTAGAGCAATCGGGCCGCTTTTGGCAGCCGCAGTATACTGGTATTTTGGCTCGCGGGCCTCCTACCTCTATGGATCATTAGCTATTCTATTACCTTTAATTCTGGCTCTTCCCCTTCCACGACCCCCACAAAAGGCCTCCATAGTGGTCGTGCCTAGCCCTAAAGAACGGAATTTTCCGGTTTGAGCTGCCGGTTCATCAAGTCTGCAATAGATTCCCCGGGATTTTTTCCCGCGTATAGGACGGTATGCACTTCGTTCAGAATCGGCGCATCCAACCCGTGCTCGCGGCAAAGTAAATGAAAGCATTCCGTGGTGCGGTAACCTTCCACTGTCATCTTTCTTTTCCCGATTAAATCTTCGATTGATTCTCCTTGTGCAATAAGCTGCCCGAAAGTGCGGTTGCGGCTTTGTTGCCCATTACAGGTAAGAAGCAAATCTCCACATCCGCTCAAACCGTAAAATGTCTCAGCCTGGCCTCCCAAGCGTGTGCCCAAACGAATCATTTCGGCCAGGGAGCGAGTGAGTAAGGTAGCCTTGGCATTCTCACCCAAATCCAGGCCGTCACAAATGCCTGCCCCTATGGCATAAACATTTTTCAGGCAGGAACCAAGTTCCACACCGATTAAATCCGAACTCGTGTAAACTCGCAGGCTTCGGTTGCTGAAGGCTTCTTGGGCCGCTTCAATGAACTTCCCTTCGGCGTCAGCCGCGAAAACCATCGCTGTGGGTTTCCCCATTGCCACTTCACTGGCAAATGTGGGTCCAGTCAATGTGCCGTGAATGTACTCCGGAAGCACCTCCGAGAGGATTTCGACCGGTTTTTTCAGGGTATCCTTTTCAAGACCTTTGCAAAGAGTGACGAACAACTTGAGCTGAAGGGCGGAATCCAGGTGTGGTCGAATACGCTCACATAACTCTCGCAGTCCCTTCGACGGGGCGGCCAGCAAAACGGCCTCGGCTTCCATCAAAATCGGTTTTAACTTCCACCCGATCTGGATGCTCGGTTCAATGGGAATGTTCGCCAGATACGCCTGGTTTTCCCGAGTTGTGGACATTTCGAGGGCGTGCTCCATACGCCGTGGAGCAAGAGTGACGGTATTCCCGGCCCTGGCCAAATGAATCGCCATGGCTGTGCCCCAGGCGCCTGCACCTAAGATGCATATATTCAAGGTTTTAGTTCTTTCCTTGAGTTTTCCTGATATCTTCCAATTGGGGTAAAACGACCTCTTTGTAGCAACCGGGGCAAATGCTGTGACTGAAATTCGTCCCAGTTTTTTGACCGATATAAGTTTCCACTTGCTGCCAGTAGTTATTATCGTCTCGCACTTTCTTACAATAGGAACATATTGGCAGCATGCTTTCCAGATGAGTTATCTGGGTGGTATAACTAAGTATCCGCTCAGCCACCCGCAGGCGCATCCAGATTTGATCTCTGTCCAGCGGTTTGGCCAGAAAATCGTCGATACCGGCCCCCATTGCTTCCATATAGGATTCCTTGTCTTGCGCTTTGGCCGTCAGGAGAATGAAATAAGTATATTCTGTATTTTCCCTTTCCCGCACTTTTCGGCAAAAGTCGAGTCCGTCGAGTTTTGGCATCAACCAGTCGCTGACAATCACTCGGTAGGGAAATCGATTATGGGCGTTCCAGGCATCTTCCCCATTGTCAAATGGATCAACCTGATGGCCTAGCTGCTCCAGAGTGGTAATGAGCAGTTTGCGAGAAAGTAAGTCATCTTCAGCGATTAATATATTCATGGTCTAACAATAAATCGTAGATCTTCGCTGGGTATTTATAAAAAGAATTATCAGACTAATTCGGCAATGGCCAATATTTGAGACCATGGTTTACCGAAACTGACGTAATTAGGGAATTTGTTCCTTTTTGCAAACAGCAAAAACAGGAAACGCTCAATTCTCCGAATCTTGCACTCTCAGTTTCGTCAGGCCTGTTCGCAAGATGCCGTCGCTCAGAATTCGGACCCGCAGACCCCCTCGATGAACCAAAAAATCTTCCAGACCGGGGGCAACCGCTTCGTCCATCCAGTAGCAGGGGCTGCATTCCTCGCTTCCCTCGAACAGTATGCCGGATAGCTCAAATCTCTTTCCAATCAAACTGTTCAAGTGGACCCCCTGAATGAGAATGTTGCGACGGAAGTTGGCCGGATTCATTTGTGGCAGGTCAAAACGCTCCCTCACCTGTTGAAAGACTGACCAGTCGAAAAAGGTGGCCTGGCCCTTGAAGTTTTCCGCGTGCCCGAAATAGCGGTCTCCCTCAATGCCTTGGCCAGTTTTTAAACTCGCTTCCTCAAGACTGTTCACCGGATGATTTCCCCGAGGCCCGCCGTGATGGCCCTTGAAATCATGTCCGGATGAAATGTAAATGCCGTGTATTCGGACTGATATGGTTGCCATTTCAATTCAATTTTGATCTTTGTGAGGACGGTACAACATTGAGCGAAACGGGAGTAGATTCGCAATAGAAAACGCAGAGGCCGCAGCCAACGCATAATTCTTTTTCCAGAACGGGTTTTCGATTTCGCATCGTTATGGCCTTGATATCAGATGGGCAGGTTACCGCACAACGATCACAAAGAATGCCCTCCTCGGCAAGGCAGGTTTCCAGATTTAAAACTGCTTTTCCAATCGGTGAAGTTTCATCCTTTCTTTTCCTGTCAAAAACCAGGGCTCCCGTTGGGCAGGCTTCAATGCAAGGCATGTCCGGGCACCATCGGCAGGCATTGTTGTTTGGATTGAGCGTAGGCGTTCCCTCAAGACCCCCAGCAGCAGGGCCGAGGTGAAAAATTACATCGTGTGGACAGGCTCTCGAACAATCCGGGCAGCCCTCGCAAAGTGAGAGAAATTCCTCCTCCTTCTTTCGCGCCCCGGGCGGACGGAAAACCTCCATTGGCTCCTTCCCGTTTTCGGTCTTCTCATCCTCAAAGACTAAACCGGAAATATCGGAGAATCCTAACTTGAAAAGCTGCCTGCGGGTAATTTTTATGCTCATGGCATGAGAGTCTTTTTACATTCCAGTGCGCATTTCCATAGGCTGGGCAACCAGCCAAACGCTGAAAGCCGAATAAAGGATCATTGTGATCAATAGAGGAATAAGGCTTTTGAATATATGCCTGGAATTTTTAAACAATACCCGGGCCACACGGTCGGCTATAAGCACCCCGTAAAGGTGTCCGATGAGAATGAATGCCAGTTGCAAATACCAGATCGTCTGCATGGAGAGCAATGGCCCGTAACTCTTGCTTGCGGTCCCAAAAAGATTCCACCCGTATCCGAACGGGTCGCTTAAAATCGGTAGCAAGTTTTGGGCTTCCCGGAAGAAATGCATGGAATTGTGGGCCAGGTGGTAAAACAAGGCGATCGGGATGAGAGAATAGGTAAAGGCTTTGAAAATGTCGCTTGTCGAAACACCGGCCTCCAAGGTTAATCCACGGGCCGCCTTGGCCCCGGCCCAGAAGATGAGAAGTGGCAGCAGAAGCATGAGTGCCATCAGAAAAGTGAAACATATGGTCGGCCCGAGCCCGGTTTCCACGCGAAGGAGATCGTTTAGGTGTCTCCACACAGGAGTCATTGTGACACCGTGAAAACTGGTCAAGGCCAACAGGACCACAGCCAGGATGGACTCATCCCACTGGAATTTTACTTTGTCAAAAAGGTCGGCTGCCAGGGGACGCAGGTTAATCCCGATATTCTCATGTGGGCAGGAACGCACGCACTCCGTGCAGAGGGTGCAGTAAGTGTTTTCCTGCAATTTACTGGGGAATAGAAAAGTCGGGCAGCCGGTGTGTTCTTCATTGCCCTTATAGCAGTCCTTGGTCGTGCAACTGGAGCAAATCTGGGCGGAGCGAGCGCGAAGCTCAATGGGACTAAACAAAGCGTATAGACCGCTTATCCGGCCCACCAGACACCCGTATCGGCAAAAGGCCCGCCTCTCGAAATAAATCGCTGAAAAGACCGCCATCCCCAGCATGACGAGCCCCAATGTGGCCGTGGCAGGACCAGAGCGAGTGACGTCGTGGCCCAGTTCAAACCAGGTCAGGACAATGAAGAAGATAATGGCGGGGAAAATATTCCGCGCCCATTTGGGCCAGCGGTACTCGAAACCCAGTTTTTTGACTCTCGATTTTAAGGAGAGCGAGGTGACCATTGAGGAGATCGCTTCCCAAGGGCAGATGGTGCAAAAAATCTTACCAAATCCGAGAACCATGAAAATCAGCAGCACCCACCACCAGGTCCAGGTCAGCACCGGTGCGATATTGCTTCGCTGGTTGCCGAACAAACCGGCGGCCAATACCAACAGGAACAGAAAGACCGATAGGGATTGGGCCAGGAGAGGGAAATAAGATTTCTGCACCAGCCTCCGTAATGGTTTGAACCGAAAAAGGTCGAAATTGAAAGTTGCTCGCCCTTCCGAACCGGTTTTTTTCCGCGCCAGCAAAAGGTGGGTGAGCAAAATAATCAAAACTATCCCCGTAATGGCCATCCAGAGCGGTATTCCAGGCATCACGTGGACCGGCTCCCCGGAGGCCGTCTCCACCATTGGCATCTTCATTGTGGAATGACCTTCCATGCCCGAGTGCGGTGGCATTTCCATCTGGTGGTGCTCATGCATTTTATCCATGGGTGGCCTCCTCTTTTTTTTGCTGCCGGGCAGTCGATTGAATGCGCCGATCCATGGCGATCCTCTTTTTTCTGGCCCCCACGGCGGCGATGCTGAGGAGAATGATTAAAGCCAGGCCTACCCATTTGCCCCAATGAATTTTCTGGGAGGATAATTGAAAAGGTATGACCGTGGCCAGGTCGTCTTTATCGTGCAGGGTAATCCTCAAGGAGTATTTGCCTGTTTCCGGCAGATTTCGGTGAAGCGAGTACAGATTCTCCAATTCCGATGTTTCCTGATAGTTGGATGCAACTACTTTGCTGCCATCAAGAATTTCCAATGTTGCCGGACCATTATAAACAGTGTTCCCGCGCAGGTTAAATATGACCAGAAAAAGCCGTACATTTTCAGGTTGTTCCACATTTTCCTTTTGGATTCCTTGAAAATCATAAACCACCAGAGAAAACTCATAATCGCCCGCCTGCCCCAGGAATTCATCCTCCGGCACCTGTGGATAATTCTCAAAGTAATTATAGTGCGGCAATCCCTTAAAGTGATGAGCCCAGACAGGTGAGTAGCTGACCCAAATTGCAAGTGTCCAGAAAAAGACTGCTCTAATATACTTTCTCGAATTCATGATAGAATTTTCTTGGGACGAAGACCAATGCTAAGACAGTTGGTGGGGCAAATAACCAGGCATTCGCCGCAGAGAGAGCAATCAACGGTCTCATCCATTTTAGGGTTTACCTTCATCGGGCAGACATCGGCGCAGCTCTGGCAGGAGGCAAGGCAAAGTGGCGCCTCCCTCCGAATTGATATTAAAGATCTGCGACCGATAAAGCCCAGCAACCGGCCGGTGGGGCAGACATAGCGGCAGGTAAACTGACGGCCCAGGCACAGGTCGAGGATCGAAAAGACGATCAAACTGCCCAGGGAAATCGAAAGGGTGCCGAAGGCAATTCCCTGAAACAGGGTTTGCCCAAGCGCAAAATAGGGGAGCACGAGCGACCAGATGCCATGGCCTATCCAGACCGCTGCCACCAATCCGCCAAAAAGAATTCCCCAGGCGAATCCGCCCGGTATCGAAAAATCGGGAAAATACAAATACCTCCCCAATACATTGCGAAGCCGGGCGATGGCAAAAAACAAGAGCGATGCCGGGCAGATATAGGAGCAAAAAACTCGCCCGAATACCAGTGCCATGCCAATCGGCGCGACCAAACCAAGGGCGAAGCCAAGCTCCCAGTGTCTGCTTTTGGCCAGGACCGAAAGTGCTGCCACCGGGTCGGTAAAGGGCGCCCCCATTAGGCGAATCGACCACGTCATGCCCCCGCTGCGGCGGGCGGTTTCTGCCGGATCTCCAAACAGGGAGAAAAAAGAGTCCGCCGTTTCATAAAACACACGCATTGCCCGGCCCGAGCTCAACTCCACCAGACGCGGATGGTTGTAAGCCTTTTTCAGGTTCTGGTATTCGGTCAGCATAGCCAGGGCGCATAGAAGCCCGATGACCGAGAACCGGCTTAATATTGAAAGAATCAGCAATGTTTTTCCCGACTTCATGGGTTCAACAGGCAATTTTTGCTTGAGGTTTTTCCATCTCCGATATTGTTGGTTCAATTTTAACCCGTTTAAACCGTAAATTCAAAGAGAGCGAGCCTGGTTCGCAGGTGGTCAGGCACACGAGGCAATTATCGCATTCCAGACCGGGATCGGGTTTCATCGGGTTCAGACCCATTGGGCAGACCTTGACGCATTCAACGCAATGAGTGCAGCGGGAGGTCTCATTGCCGATACGGAAAACCCGCCGCCAGCCGAGCAAAGCGTAGAGCGCCCCGCCAGGGCAAAAATAGCGGCACCACATTCTCTTGGCCACCGCAACTTCGATCAAAATGATCAAAACGAAAAACAGCAGCGCCCCCGATAACACGAGGGGACCGATTGCCTCTGTGCTGGGCATCGCCTCATAGAACAACACATCGGCCGCCTGGTGAACCTCACGTCCCAGGATGGCCGGAGGATAAAAATATCCCAGGAGAGGCAGGCCCGCCATGAAGACGATTACCAATCCTGCCGACAATAAGGTGTATTTATTCAAGGTACTAAAAGAAATCGAACGAAGAGGGATTCCTATTCTGGGCAGGAAATAGCGCAACCGGTCGGTCATCTCGAAAATCAATCCAGCCGGGCACATCCAGGAACAAAAGACGCGCCCCAGCAAGATGGTGGCCAACATCGGAACAAGCATCCCTACCAATAATGATTGAGACGCGGTTTTGCTTGCAAAGACGCTTTCCAGTCCGCCCAGAGGATCAGTTAAGGAAATTCCGAAAATCTTCGCCGACCAGGTATTGCCTTGCAATCTCTCTAATTTTCCAACGATCTTTTCGCGTTCGGTGGCAGAGTTATAGCTTGGGTTTTTATTCACTCTTCCTCTAATCGAGTCATCGATGGTCAGGTAAATCCGGTTGGAAAGATTGCTTTTACCCTGCTGCCGAAGGTTTTCGATTTCATTATTGGCCAGAAGGACTCGATATTGGGCCATGAAAGGCGCCATCAAAACCATGAGCAGAACCCCTGCCTGGACTGCCCGCCGCAGCCATTGAACTGCTTTCGCTTTCTTCATGTCCAGATCCTACCGGAGAATACCCGGATCGCTTTCACTCCCTTCAATATGCAGGCTGCCTCGCACAAACCGCAGCCCACGCAGAAATCATCGTGTACGGTGGGCGCATTATGGAGTCCCAGTGTGATGGCTTTGCCTCGAAACGGGCAGACCGTAAAACAGGCGCCGCAAATCCCTGTCCGATTGTAAGAAACACAAGTTCGCTCGTCCACCACGGCTGTGCCCATGCGCACATCGCTTTTGACTGTGACGGGTTGTAATGCTTCCGTAGGGCAGGTTTCCGTACAGGCCAGACAGAGATTGCAGCCCACTTCCCTGGCCTCGATAAAAGGAGTTCCGGTAGGCACGGCATCTTGCGGACCAGCCAGGCGGATTGCTCCAGTTGGGCATGAGTCCTGGCAGCGTGTGCAGCAGATGCATCGGGCCATAAAATCTTTTTCTGGCAAGGCTCCCGGCGGTCGTACCACGGCAGGTTCCAATCCGGCACGGACAAGGGGAGGGGACCGGCGCCGAAGGGACTTGGAAAGAACCGTCAGGCCAACCATGGCGGCCAGACCACCCATGATTATCCGTGAAAAGACGAGGATAAATTTTTTCCTTCCAAACCTCTTCATGAGACCGCCGCTTTCTCCGCTTCAGTTTTGGACAGGTTGTCCTTGGGAACTACTCGTATGGCTTGTGGCATGTGTACGCAGGCCTGTTCGCAGAGGCCGCAGCCGACGCAATGTTCGGCGTGCACATGGGGTTGCTCGAAGAGCCCCAGAGTCATTGCCTTGCCGGGCAGGGGGCAGGCGTGGTAGCAGACCCCGCAGGTTCGGCCGGCAAAGGAGTAGCAGATATCCTCCGATACGAAAGCGGTTCCCATGGCGACCGCTTGTCTGCCTTCAGGGGTTGGTTCCAGTTTATCCAGGGCTCGAGTCGGGCAAACCTGAGTACAGGCCATGCAAAGAATGCAGCCCTTGGCGCGTGCATTGATTTTCGGTGTGGCCAGGTTTTCCAGACCCCCTTCAAGGCCATAGAGGGTAATGCACTTGTTAGGACAGACGTTGGCGCACTGCCCACACCCAATGCAGTCGCGCAGGAATTCCTCCTCCGATCTTGCTCCGGGCGGACGGAGAAACTTCTTAAACCGCGAACCTTTCGGCAATAATTCCAGTAATGGGAAAAAGACGGGGATAACCGCTCCCATTAAAAATGTTTTTAAAAAATTCTGCCGATTTATTTTCCTTTTTAGCGTATTTATCAATCCATCAGAACCCTGGGGCGCTTTTAGATCAGTTCAACCCGGGCGGCGCATTTTTTGAAATCCGCCTGTCCGGAAACTGGATCAAATGCCCTGTGGGTTGTCCCGTTTGCCAGCCATTTGTTTTTCTTTGGATCGGCCGAATCGGCCACAGAAAGATTCCACGGGCTGAATAGAAAGCCCTTCGGCACGGTGTTCCGAGCCGGTTTTACAACGGAGTCGAGCCCGATGGACACACGTGCCTCTACATAACCACGCCGTGTCGTTACTTTGACCCATTGGCCATCTTTGACATTCAGTTCAGCCGCATCGTCGGGATGCATCTCTACATACATTTCCGGAACCAGCTTCCTGGTGGTGCCTGCCCGGATGGTTTTAGAGGTATGAAAATGCTCGTAAACGACGCCCGTGGCCCACCAGAAGGGATATTTGTCCTTGGGGCATTCTCCTACTTTTTTACCAAGATGGTCGAAGTGTGGCAGTTCTGGCGTAAGACCGGCATCGCGAGCCTTTATCAGGGTATCGTAATGATCGATGACATAATAGTTGGGATCGGTTCCGGCCTTGCTCAACTCGTCCGTAATTTCTCGATAATTGGAGTAATCCTGGTGGCACATGTGGATGTGCAGCTTGCCGTCGGAGTGCCGGAATTCTGCATAGGGCTTTCCCGGCCAATATTCCTCCTGGCCCATGTAGCGGCGTTTGGTGCCTCCTGCCCGGGCGATTGCCGCCGTGGGGGCAGGCCACTGAATGCCGCGTAGTTCTCGGATTTGCTCATAGGGAGATTTCCCTGTCTCTTTTTCCACTTCGAGGATGCCGCTCAGATCCGCGTCGGAGCCTTTGGAGGCTTTGAGGAAGTCTCGAAAAATCTCCTCGGGATCGTAAAATCCGTTTTCTTTCCGTTCGTAAGGAAAGATTTTGTCCATATCGAGTCCCAGTCGCTGGCCGATCAATTTACCTTTATCAATGACCATATCCATATCGGGGCGGCAGCCTTTGACCGGGTTGGCTGTCCCGTCGCATACATAGAGGCGGCGTTCGGACTGCACATATATGCCGCCTACCCATTCGCCCCAGGTTGCCGCAGGGAGAATTACATCCGCATAGAGGTTGTTGGGAGCATCGCGGTAAATATCCTGAACCACGGTGAACATCCTGGTCATCGCGGGTCTAGATAGATTATAAGCGTCAGGCAAATCGATGTGGGTGGCGTAAATAAGGAACATGGCATTCACTTCACCCTTGAGGGCGCGTTCCATCATGCCAACCGCCATGCCGGTATTGGTAAGTTCGGCCACCTGGGCCAGGCGCGCTTCCGGGATTCCCCATTGACTGGCAACCCATTTGCGATGCTTGGCATTCTTGATCCCCTCATTGAAAGGCAGCCGACCGGTCAACCCCCCCGTCAACCGCTCACCCATGGCATTGGGTTGGCCGGTTTGGGAATGGGGGCCGCAGCCGGGCCTGCCGATATTTCCAGTCAGAGCCATCAGGTTGACCAGGCTCATGGTATTGTGCTGGCCGTGCAGGTGCTGGTTGTAACCGATGCCCCAAATCGAGAGTACTCCGCCTGAACCGCGACGGCGCCCTTTGATACTGGCCTCGGCCCACAATTTGGCCACTTCGTAAATTTTTTCGGGGGCAATCATGGTGCGGTCTACGACATCCTCCGGCTTGTAGCCGCTTTTAACCTCTTCGACATATTTTTCCCAGCCCGTGGTGTAATTTTTCAGGAAATCCCAAGCCACTGCGTCGGGATATTTTTCCATGATGGCGTAGGCCAGGGCGTTGTGGATGGAGATATCTCCATTGATGGTTGAGAAATGGTGACTGTTGAAAGAATTGATATCTTCCAGACCTTGCACGGTGCCCGTCCTTCGCGGATCCACCACCAATGTGGGGATATTGGCTTTGGCTTTGTAGTCGGCAACCCGCCAGAAAAGAATTGGGTGAGCCCCTCTGGGATTGTGGCCCCAAAAGGTTATCATATCCGCCATTTCGACATCGTCGTATGAGGTGGGGGGAGTGTCCGAACCGAGGGATTTGATATAACCGGTGACGGCGGAAGTCATGCACATGCGGGCATTGGCCTCGATGGTATTGGAGCCCAGGATCCCTTTCATGAAGATATTTTCCAGGTATTGACCCTCTAGGGATAACTGGCCGGAACCGTACAACCCGACCGAGTTGCCTCCTGTTTCCAATACAATTTCCGATACCCGGTCAGCGATCAGTTCTTCCGCTTCTTCCCAACTTGCTTTGCGAAACAGGCTGGGATCGTAAGATCCCTTGGTTTGGGATACCTTGCCTCGCAGCGGATCCGACATATCTTTGCGGATTAACGGAGTATCCAGCCGGTTGACATAAATGGCCTCGGCCGAAGTGAGACCCTTGATACATTGCAGCCCTTTGTTGGTAGGGTGGTCTTTGTCCGGAACGATATTGGTGATCCTCCCGTTGCGAGTTTTAATTATGGTTCCGCACCCCACGCCGCAATACGGGCAGGCCGATAGAATATCGGTTTCGGCCTCATTCTTTTCCAATTCATAAGATTCGTCTCCCGCCGGGATAGCCCAGCCGGTTTTCGTGACACCGGTTAATGCGGCCGTGGCCGCCGAATATTTCATGAAAGAGCGCCTTTTCATTGTTTTCTCCTTATTCTTGCGTTATTAATTCAGCAGGCTTCGTAAGTACGTTGTGATATCGTAAACATCCTCATCGGATAAGTTGGCCACTCCCTTCGGGCCTATAAAAGGCTTCATAGGGGTTCCCACCCGGCCAAGCTTGAGGGTTTGGTAAATGTAGTCGTCGGAGGCTGCTTTTAAAAAGCCTGGCAGTCCGATCCCCGGACCCGAAACTCCGGCTGCATAACCTTGCCCCTCCGGGCCGTGGCAGGAGGCGCAAAATATTTCGAACTTTTCTTTCCCAGCCGTTTTGTCTCCATTAAAAATAGTGTAGGGATCGACGGTGACAAATAAATCGTTGGCCACCGGCAATGCCCTTAGGTAAGCAATGATGTCAGCCAGGATTTTCTCGCTCAGATCGGGACGCGCGACCATGGCAGTGCCTGGCCTGCCGTTAGTTACTGTCTGGAGAATGAAATCATTGGAGGCGATTGCCAGAAAATCCCGGTTGCGGATGCTGGGGGCAAAACCGATCTTGCCCTCACCGCCGATTTGATGACAGGCCGCACAGTTGATATTGAAATGTTCTTCGCCTTTCCTGGGATCCCCTGCTCCTGTAAATGTCGGGGTGGCTCCTTTTTCCACTGTTTGCAGACTTCTCAAATAAGTTATGATGTCCGCCGCGTCTCCATCGGAAAGATTGGCGAGTCCGCTAGGACCGATAAAAGATTTCATAGGCGTTCCGATGCGGCCGTACTTAAGCGTTTGGTAAATATAGTCATCCGAAGCCACTCCCAGAAAACCGGGCAATCCAATGCCGGGCCCGGAACCGCCATCGGAATAACCGTGCCCTTCCTCTCCGTGGCAGGAGGCGCAGTAAATATTGTAGGAGGCTTTCCCAGCTTCAACATTGCCGATATGGGACTTGTGAGGATCGACCTGTATGACCACAGGATTGGTTACCGGCAAGGATCTCAGGTAAGCGACAATTCCATTGATTTGGTGATCGGAAAGGTCGGGTCTCGGGGGCATGGCCGTGCCCGGTCGGCCGCCTGCGATCGTTTTTTTAATAAATTCGTCCGATGCCAGGGCCAGGAAATCCCGGTTGCGGATGCTGGGGGCAAACCCAACCTTGCCCTCTGCCCCCAACTGGTGACAGGCGGCGCAATTGGCATTGAAAAGCGATTCGCCTCTGTTGATCCGCTCCACCGATGTTTCCGAGGCAGCAGTAGAAACTGATTGGACTGTTGCCTCGACCAGGGTTGTGGCTTCAGTCGGCTGTTCAACAAACTGAGATTCTACCTCCTGTGTCTCGTTTTTCTGGTAAGAAGGGGAGTCTGCTTCTGCAACTTCGGCTTTTTTAATGTCTGCCGGCTTATTTTTCCCCAGGTGAACCTGTAGACCATAAACCGCAAGTCCGACAATGCCGAGCAGAAATAGAGCGGCATAGATTCCAACAAAAGATTTGTAAACATTTCCCTTATCAGATCCCATTTTTTTCTCTTTCTTCTCTCATTTTTTTCTATCCCGTTTACAACCGGTGTTGCTTGTTTCTGTTTATTGAGAACACCCTGGCCATAGCTCTCCCAAATCTCGGATCTGATCCCCCCATGAATTTATCCAAGACAGAACAGTCCGGAATACCCCGTTTCAGGACCGCAAATGAAGAGTAGGGCCAGGGTGCAATCAAAAGATTTCTTTTTATCCGGATTGAGTAGAAAACTGCCATGGAGATTATATTATAGGTAGTTTTTCGAAACTAAGAATATCGGGCTAATTTCGAAAACAATAACTGAACATTTTACTATAGTTACTTATCTCAGATCTGTCCTCGCATATTTTGCCTTTCTTTGGGCATGATTTGGCAACATCCTGAATCGCCCCTGTCAAGGAGCATCATCCCCTTCCTATTTGAGCTCTTCAACCGTCTCCTATAGGAGTGATTTTGCTTGAATTTTCCAAATTGCAAAGACCTTTGTACATAAATTCCCCATCTTCGAAAAAACCGATTACTCGAAGAAGAAGCTTTGCACCGCTCTGACGGCAACTGGTTTACCATCCTTCAGGGGCGGTTCGAATTTCCAATTCACTACTGCAGTGAAGGCCGCATCAGCCAGGGCGTCATGAGGACTCATAAGAATTCCGGGTGCCCGAACCGTGCCTTTTTCATCGATGAAAATTTCAATTTTGACCAATCCTTTGGCTTCATTGGGTTCCAAACCGGCAGGTAAAACCGGCGATTCCTTTTCCAGACAAACTGGAATCCTGTCCAATTCTTTTAATTCAGGTATGAGATAGTGCGTGCCACCAGATGAATCCGGGGTGACCATAGTCAGGATCATTTCGTCAATCCTTTTTTCTATAACCACACCCTCATTCCTGAAATTCACATCGACAATATGGCGGGATGGATGAATCTGACCATCGACTATTGCCGGTTCGATTTGCCATAATTTCAAAGTTCGAAGGGTTTCTTCACCGAATAGAGGGTGAGATGCCTCGATCAGGACGAAATCATAATTCCGTCCGGTTATATCGACCAAGAAAATAACTTTGGCAAATCCCCTGTTATATTCACTCATGCGTAATATCAGAGGGAAATTTGGAGTTACCTTGTTCCTGATTCTGACAGGACGATCTTTTAACTCAGTGTCCTCGGCGCCACTTTGAGCCCATACACCCCTCTGTGGCAATGCCGGGAAAACGAAAAAACACAGTGTCATGCCCATCAATGAAGAACAGAAACTTGCTCTCAACTGGCTCATACTAATCAACCACCCAATTTCTGAATATACTTTCGAATAGAGTGCGGATAGGCCCTATTCCCTTGATTAAGGATTCCCCTATTAACCTAATATATCACATATTGGGTATCCGTCTCCATTGGTGCGAATATTTTGGTAAAATTCGCCAAGCGGTTGAAAAATTTTTCGATATTGCCCGATCTATCCTCGAGGTTTGATGTTTATTGTGAAACACAATAAAACTATCGCCCCTATAGCTGCCATGAGAATGAGGTTGAAGGACGCATCCCAGCCATAATCTTGTGCGACGGTTCCAAGTACTTTCCCCTGAACAGTGCGGCCGATGTAACCCCATAGTCCGATGAACCCCGCCGCAGTGCCAACAGCTTTCTTTGAGGTTAAATCAAGTCCTGATACCGCCAGCAGCATCACCGGCGGATAGACAAAAAAACCGATCACCCCCAGCAGTGTCATGTCCAGCCAAAGCATACCTGGAGGGTTCATTTTTATTCCCAGAAAAGCAAAAAATATGGGGATCATGCACATCAGGCTGACAAGCCCACGACGGCCACCCAAACGGTCTGATACCCAACCCATCAAGAGTGTGCTTGGAATGCCCCCCCATTCCAAGATCAGAATGCTCCACCCGCCGTCTTCCAGTTGGGCGCCTTTGACTTCCTTTAGGTAGGTCGGCCCCCAATCAAGCATGCTGTAGCGAGTGATATAAACAAAAAAATTGGCCAATGCGACGATCCAAAGGTATTTGTTTTTGAAGATGTAATTTACAAATAAATCCCGCGTGTCCAGTTCAGCTTCATGATCTGCAGAATGGTTTTGGGGATAGTCATTGCGGTATTGCTCAATAGGCGGCAGACCTACCGATTGCGGCGTATCGCGCAACCGCAACAGCAGGTAGAGAGCGCAAATCAGGGCAAGAACTCCCGGCACATAAAACGCGAATCTCCAGCCCATCCATCCGGCGCTATAAGCGGCAATTACACCAGCCAGTCCGCCACCAACATTGGTTGCGACATTCCAGATGGCAAATTTCATGCCGCGCTCATTCTCGCTGTACCAATGACCGATGGATCGACCGCAGGGAGGCCAGCCCATTCCCTGAAATAAACCATTCATGGCCCATAACAACAGGTGCAGATGGTAATTTTGAACACTGCCGAAAGAAAAATTGACCAGGGCGGTGAGAATCAATCCGGTGGGCATAAAAAGGCGCGGGTTGCTCCGGTCTGAAACCGAGCCCATTATAAATTTTGCCATACCGTAGGCAATTGCCGTGACGGCCAGAAAATCCCCTATCTGACTCTTGGTGTAACCAACCGCCTCGCCTATTTCCATCGAAACCGGCGCCAAATTATTACGAACCAGATAGAATACGGCATATCCGATAAAAGTGGATTCCATAATTTGCCATCGAAGCCGCCGATATGTTTGCGGAATCTCATCAGATGGAAGACGCTCTATCTCAGGGGCGGGCTTGTAAAATTTAAAAAAAGATTTCAGCATAACGTCTTTGATATTCTGAAAATTATCTGGAATCGATATTAAAAATAGTCGTCGGCAAATTTTAAATCCCGCTGGTACTTGCCTTAGAGGGCGTCTAAAAAATGGAAATGTGCGATGGTGTGTGGCGGAATCGAAGCAGCGCAAGGCGGTTTCGCGCGTAGCGGGCTGCAAGCCCAAACATCGATTGATGCGCCTTGCTGAATGTCACAAATCATCTCTGCCATCGTCATTTCGACTTTTTAGACACCCTCTAAGTGCCTACTCTGTTTTGGGGCGCAATATTGCACATGTCCAGTGTTACCAGAGAATTTGCCAAGAATTCAAGAACGAGAATTTTCGTCACTACTATTCCCGGCATGCTTTGCCAAGACAAGCATACTGCCCAATTCGCCGGGATCGGCCACCACGATATCGGGTGATGGTTGAGCTGAATCTGCCTGCTTACGGGTAGTTTCACCGCATAGGACCAAAATTGAGGTAACCCCATCCGCACGAGCCATCGCCATGTCCGTGTAAAGTCGGTCTCCAACCATAGCAATTTGGGGTTTTTTCAATCCATGCTTTTTCCGAATTACTTCCAGCATTTGAGGACTTGGTTTGCCCAGAATGGCGTCAGGTTCGCGCCCCGTAGCTGCTTTCAGGCAACTGATGATCGATCCGCAATCGATAAGAACCGTAGGTTGATCCGTAGGACAAACGTAATCTGGATGAGTAGCAAAATATTTCTTGCCGTTTTTGATCCAATAAGCAGCGCGACAAAGCCTTTCATAGGTTAGAGACATGTCGAAACCGACAATGACCGCATCGGGTTCGTCCTCCGCCCGGCTTTCGCACATCTCATACCCCGCAGCGATGAATTCCTCTTGCAAGCCAGGTGTTCCAAGGACGAAAAGCCGCTTCACCTCGGGGTGCGATTCTTTAAGGTAGCGCAGGGTCGCTTGAGTTGAAACCAGTATCTGCTCTTTGCTTATTTCAATCCCCATTCGGTCCAGTCGGGCGCAATGTTCCCGCCTGCTCCTCGACGAGTTGTTGGTGATGATTGTAAAGGTCATCCCAAGACCGCTGAGAATCTCCAGGAAGCGTTTTGTGGAAGGGAAAAGGTTTTCATCGATGGCTAGAGTCCCATCCACATCAAGAACGAGATGACGGAGAGGTTGCAGAAGATTACGAGTCCGGTCCGCTAAGACCGATCCCCCCGTCACTTCTCTACTGAGGCTATTTGGCAGTTGAATACTCACTCTCTAAAATGCCGGGAAAAAGGGGATTGCCGCCCCGTCATGAAAAAATCAAACGCAACCAGCAATCGCGTCGTTGGGTTATCTTCAAGAAGCCTATTCAATAAGGGAAACTTCCACATTAAGACCGAAACGCTATTTTCGGAAACCTCGATGTCAAGATTGACCGTTTTATTTTTCCGGCTCCATTCCCTCAATTGTTCATTCCTTTCCCGACCGCCGCTCGAACCTCGGCCTGAACTGCCATAAGAATCTCCGGCTGGTCGGTATAGATGCGATCAATGCCGGCGTTTAACAATCGCAGCATTTCCTCACGATCATTGACTGTCCAGGCACCCGCTTCGAGCCCGCCGGCATGAATTTTCTTCACGTCTTCTGCGGTTACATTTCTGTGGTTCATGATGATGCTTTCAAATCCATGCTCGAGGGCACGGGAAACATGGAGATTCGTGTCCTTGCCATCGGTGTCATAAAATACCACCAATTCAGGTGCCAGTTCCTTGACCCGCCGAACGCGTGAAAAAGAACCCTCGTTGAATCCGATCCAAGGTCCCGCTTTCATCTCCCGAATCAATGTAATGGCCTCATCGACGATATCCATTTTTGGTTGAATTGATAGCCGGGTATGCTGCTGGGTCATAGTCAGGCTAATCACTTCTTCAAGGAGGGGAATTTCCCCTTTCGGACACTCAGCCAGAGTTTTTCCATGCTTTTGGCGATATTCGGCAGCAACATCCACCTGGAGAAGTTCTTCATAAGTTGAATCGGCTACGTTAAGGTTCCGGTCACCCATGCGACCGGTATCGGCATCGTGAATGACAACGATTTTCCCATCCTTTGTTTTGAAAATATCGCATTCCATCCAATCGGCACCTACGGCAAACGCGGAGGCAAAAGCCGGGAGCGTGTTTTCAGGGAAAGAACCGGAGTTTCCCCTGTGGGCCGTAACACCGTTGTGGAGAAAGCCCGTTTTTTCGACCTTATTGCTTGCAGCACCCTGGATGAAGGCCGCGAGACTGCAAAAAGAAAGAGCGCAAACAGTAAGCCAATGCCCGATCGTCCGATTCATTAGGGGAAGTTTACATTTTACCTCACATTCGATTAAACCTATGGGCTTGCTCAAACGTGATTTCATCGACATTAGTGTTCTCAATCTCATCCCTCATTCATAATATATATAATGCGTCTCCGGATTCGGGCCACATAGCCTTGGAATGAAAAAACATAACATGATTCCTTTGAAAGGAGAGGAAATAATCTCATGTCACCTTATTTAGCAGAGTTTATCGGAACATTGATTTTAATTCTTTTGGGAGACGGTGCCGTTGCCACCGTTCTTTTGAAAAAATCCAAGGGCGAGGGTTCCGGCTGGATCGTCATCACTACGGGGTGGGGTCTGGCAGTTGCCATTGCTGTTTATTCGGTTGGCCGAATCAGCGGCGCTCACATTAACCCGGCGGTAACTGTGGGGTTGGCCTCAATCGGGGCCTTTCCCTGGTGCCAGGTCGCCGGTTATGTGGCAGCGCAGGTAGCGGGCGCCTTGACCGGATCCATCCTGGTTTGGCTGGCCTACCTCCCCCATTGGAAAGAAACAGAAGGGGCAGCCGAAAAATTAAGCGTATTCTGCACCGGGCCTGCCATCCGCAGCTACCCATCCAATTTGATTACCGAGATTATTGGAACCGCCATGCTGGTATTTGGTGTTCTTGCCATTGCCGCCAACGCTCAGGAATTGGCCAACGCCGGTGATCTTGATCTCTCTGTGGTCTTCAGCACAGGGCTTCAACCTCTGCTTGTCGGATTTCTCGTTTGGGCAATCGGTATCTCACTGGGAGGCTCAACCGGTTATGCCATCAATCCCGCCAGGGATCTCGGGCCAAGAATCGCCCACGCACTTTTGCCCATAGCAGGCAAAGGAAAATCCGATTGGAGCTACAGTTGGGTTCCAGTAGTCGGTCCCATCATTGGGGGAGTGGCCGGAGCTTGGCTGTTTGTCGCCGTCGGGCTGTAGTAAAACAGGCTGGATTGATCCAGAATTCCTTTAATTGTCCAAACTGTTGTGTAGTCTCAGCGACGAGTGAAATCGTCACTAAAAGTGCATCTGATCTCTACTTTGCATTTGACCTTCAACATTGTTGATTTTCCTTTATGTTAGTGCAAATATTAAAAATGAGAAGAAGGGGCAAAAACCAGCGAGCGCTTATCGGTTAATTCTAAACGTCAAATATTTTTGCCGTTAAGAAGCGATCTCTCGCAATCCCTTTGCCCGCCATCTTTATCCAGATAAGGACAAGGGAAATCATGTTGTTCAGAACCGCATCATTAACGCTAATTTCCATACTTCTATCAATGGTAATTGTGCAAGGAAAACAATGCCTTATCATTGCCCATCGGGGCGCCTCCTATGATGCGCCTGAAAATACGCTGGCATCCGTTAACCTGGCCTGGGAGAAAGAGGCTCCTGCAGTTGAATTCGATATCCACCTGTCGAAAGACGGGCAGATTGTCGTCCTCCATGATTTCAATACCCTCAAACTTTATGGGCGCGACCAGGAAGTGAAAGATCAGACCGTCGAAGAGCTGCTGCAACTTGATGCCGGATTGCATAAAGGCGAACAGTGGAAGGGCGAAAAAATTCCGCTCCTGGATCAAGTGTTGGCTACGGTACCACAAGACCGAAAACTTGTAATCGAAATAAAAGTAGGTCCCGAAATAATTCCTGAGTTGGAAAAGGCCTTTGCCATATCTGGATTGGGCCCAGAGCAGATTGTCATAATCAGTTTCAACTGGGATTCTGTGGCCGCCGCCAAGAAGACCTTTCCCCACTATAAAGTTTACGCATTATCCTCCTTCAAGAAAAACAAGGAAACCGGTATCTGGAAACCTTCGATCGAAGAACTCATAGATCGGGCGAAAAAGGTGGGAGCCGACGGCATCAGCGTAAAAGCCGTTGATGCCTTTGATGAAAACTCCATCGCCGAAGTTCACCGAAACGGGTTGGAGTTTTACGTATGGACTGTGGATGATCCCGATCTGGCACGCAAGCTAAAGACTGCCGGGGTGGACGGCATCACTACCAATCGGCCTCAATGGTTGGCAGCGCTAATTCAATAAGTAACACCTTTGCTTCTCGAAATGTCTCCAAGAGAAGACAACCTCAGTAAGCTGGAGGAAAAAGTTTTTGACGTGGTCATCGTCGGAGCCGGGATTAATGGGGCCGTTTGCAGTGCTGCCCTCAGCGCTCAGGGAATCAATGTCTGTCTCATCGATCAGGGCGATTTTGGAGGCTTGACCAGTCAGGAGAGCTCCAACCTCGTTTGGGGTGGAATTAAATATATGGAGAATTTCGAATTCGGCTTGGTCCGCAAGCTATGTTTGGCGCGTAATCGCCTGTTAGGGGCCTATCCCAATAAAATTCGGGAAATCAGGTTTTTAACTACCATTGAGAAGGGATTTCGCTTCCCGCCCTGGATTTTATATTTGGGAGCGTGGCTCTACTGGTTAATTGGAAACGGGTTTACCAGACCGCCTATACTCTTGGGCAAAAGGCAAATCAAAAACCGGGAGCACAACATCAGGGTTAGCAATGTTGCCGGAGGTTTTGAATATTCCGATGCCTATCTTCCCGAAGGTGATGCTCGTTTTGTTTTTGAATTCATTAGGAAGGCTCGAAGCAATGGATGCGTCACCATCAATTACCTCGAGTCTCTCGGGTCGCAACGAAAGGGTGATTTGTGGTCAACCCAGGTGCGCGATGTAATAACCGGCCAGAAGAACCTCATACAGTCACGCATACTTATCAATGCTTGTGGACCACTGGCGGATGATCATAACAAACGTTCCGGAATTGTAACCCGCCATCACCATCTTTTCTCCAAAGGCATACATCTCATCATAAATCGAATCACTGAGCATAACCGGGTTCTGGCTTTTTTCGCCAGTGACGGACGGCTTTTTTTTGCCATTCCACTGGGTTCCAAATCCTGTGTCGGAACCACCGATACACGCATGGATTCTCTGCCTCCTGAGGTAACTGCGGAGGACCGTCGTTTTGTCCTCGACAACATTAATGAACGGCTCACCTTGGATCCTCAACTGACCGAGGCAGACATTATCAGCGAGCGGTGTGGGGTCCGTCCTTTGGTTGTGGACCCGGATTCGAAGTCCAAAGACAAGGGAGACTGGTCCTCTCTTTCACGCAAACATGCCATAGAAATTGATCCGAAAAACGGCCATCTTAGTATATTTGGCGGTAAACTGACAGACTGTTTGAACGTCGGCGATGAGATCGTTAAAGCGGTCTCCGAATTGGGGATTGAACTGCCAAATCACGATAAAAGGTGGTTTGGAGAGCCGACTGCTGAAGAATATCAGAAGTTTATGGAGAGAGCCACCGCTCTTCAAATTGATAACCTTACCCCGACTGATTTCCCTGAACCTTTGAGCCAACGCCTGTGGCGCCGTTACGGAAAAACTGCTTACCGGATGATAGAAGAAATTGACCGAAACAAGTCGATGGCGGAAGTCCTCATTGAAGGAACCGGATACGTTCATTGCGAACTCCACCACGCAGCCAGTGAAGAGATGATCGTCAAGCTGGAGGATCTTCTTCGGCGGCGGACAAACATCGCGCAAACCATCAGAAAAGAATCGCTCCAAAAAGATCGGGGAGTAATGGAGCTGTGTAAGGTATTATTCAACAGCAAGGCGGATGACGAATTCAAAGAATATTTCAATTCGCAATGAGGTAATGTTCGTAAAATTATAAAAATTTTGATTGGATCGGCTGATGGAAGTTCTGGATAAACTTGAGGCTTTGGGCATGAGTTCCAAAAAATCAACTATTTATCTGACCCTGCTTCAGTCGGGAAGCTGCACTGTGTCCGAAATAGCGGCTCTATCGGGAATTAAACGAACCACCGCTCAATCGATACTGGAGCCCCTTTTGGCGGAAAAACTGGTCTCGGAAAGCCGTCGTGGACGCTGGAAGGTTTATTCCGCCAACAAGCCCGAGATAATGTTATCCGGCCTGAAAAGTAAAGAACATCTGATCAAGGAAATACTGCCCGAACTCAATGCTCTTTACAAGGTAACAGGCAGCAAACCGGTAATTCAATATTTCGACGGGATCGAAGGCGCCAGGTTTGCCCAAAGGCGACTTTTGGAAAGCAAGGAAAGGGCATATTACTATTATGCTTCCGTCCGCGAATTTTCCGTTATTCTGGGCAACACTTTCATGAAAGAATTCCTGGAGGAGAGAAAAAAAAGAAAAATTTGGTCCAATGGCATTCGCAATATCGAAGATTATACCGTTTTGCCTGAGTATCTCAGAGCCAGTGAGGAAAATTTACGGCGGATACGATATTTCCCCAACACCATAAACACAGAAATTCCTTCGATCAATCTAACCGACGATATAATTGTTATAACCTCGTCAGTGGCTGAGGCTTACGGGTTGATTATTGAAAGTCCAACTTTGACCTCGCTGATGAAATCCATCTGGAAAACGGTTTGGGATATTTCTGTTGAAAAATAAAGCCTCTTTTTTTTGTTTTTTGCCAATCCAAACAAACGATGGCAAAATATATTGGGGACAGCATGTTTTCTCGACCAATGAGTTTCGATGAGGATATTAACTGCCCGTTTGAAGGTGATATTTTTTCTATAAAAACCTAAAACAGTTTGTCTATTTATTTTCACAATTCATTAACAATCAAGATTTTATAATATAAGTTCTCATTCATCTTCGGTTACCTAAGGGATAACTTTTCGGGCAAATATCAGAATATGTTTCAGGTTGTGAAAAAGGCTGCTATTCAAATTGCTTTTTGCTCCAATCAAAGTGTTTTTTGTAGCGGCGAAAATATTTGTCACTAACTTTTGAGAAAGCTCACTTATAATGGTTGACTCGTAAGTTATTAAGGTTTCCTCTTTTTGTGTAGTCTATGGCCTTAAAACCTCCAATTTCGACCAACCTGAGGAATGAACACTTTCCTTTGTAAGATTCCCCGAACTGCCTTCGAGAAATATCTATTTTAAAATTTATAAGCGTGTTTTTTATTTGGAGTGCCTGGACCAGAAACCTTTTCTAAATAAGCGGTTGCCAATGTTGTAAAAAGTAAGTAATTTAATCAATCCCGTCAAAAGTTAAAATTGAATGGAACGAACCTTTTATGGAAAAAAATAAATTTCCTGCCAATGTATCCGCTACCGAGCCAAAAACCTCTCTTCAATTTGATTTTGATTCAAGTTCTTTGCCTACGTGATTACCGACATCTAATAACCCAACGCTAACAATTCGCCCTCTTCAAACGATGTCCAATAAACAGTTTCTGCGGCAAAGCATTTTTTCTTTGCTTGCCGTAACTTATTGTCTTTCAACTGCATCCATTCGCGCTGCGGAAATAAAGGGAAGCACTCTGAATTCCGACAACGGGATATTCCTCGAGGGGGTTCGACTCTCGATTGAAGAAACCGGTGTGGTAATCTTCTCGGAAAGAGGGGGGGGATTTGTTATCCGCAACGTGAAACCGGGCGATTACACCCTCAAGGCCACCTATATCGGACACCCCGTTTACACGCAAAGCGTCAATATTCCCTCTTCCGATTCTTCGATCTACCTCAACATCGATTTTGCAGATGAAGGTATCATTGAGCTTGAGGCCTTCAAAGTAGAGGGGACCCAGATCGGGCAAGCCAAGGCGATCAACCTGCAGCGATCGGCCGATAATGTCATGAACGTGATCTCCTCAGATGCTATTGGGCAATTCGTCGACCGCAACGCCGCTGAGGCTCTCCAACGGCTGCCCGGAATCTCTCTCGAAGAGAGCCAGGGCGAGGGAAAGTTTATCATCATTCGCGGTGCCGATCCCGCGTTTAACGCCGTGACGATCGACGGGGTAACAGTCGCCACGCCGGAGGAGGATGGTCGCTCTACGGCGTTGAATATCATCTCCACCGATCAACTTGAGCGGATCGAAGTGACGAAAACGTGGCTCCCGGACAAGAGCGGCAACACCGTTGGGGGGACGGTCAACCTCGTGTCGCGAAGCGCACTGGACCGCGGCGAACGCTTTGCTTCTATTGAGAGCGCCATTACCCAACACTCCATCGCGGCACACAACAGTTATCGGTTCAACACGACCTTCGGTGATGTTTTGGGGAAGAAAAAGAACATCGGCTTTCAGATTTCATATAACAAGTCCCTAGACAATCGCGGATCCGACACCCTTCGTGCCGATGAGAATTGGCATACTACAGAAGACCTCCCCCTCATCGGGTTTCCCGTCGGTTTCTGGATGGGCGGTATTGAGATGGAAGACTTCACTATTGAGCGTGAACGTAGCGGAATTGGCGGAAAGCTGGAATATCGGCTGGGCCAGCGCCACGAGTTTTTTGCCGCAGCCTCATTCAACCAGTTCGATGACGACGAGGTCCTTCAGGAAACACGATTTAATGTGCGGGCAGGCGGAACCTTCTATACCAGGTTGTCAAAGTTGACTCCGGAGGTCGCCGAAGCCCTGGGATACGACCTTAACGACCCGGAGATAAATGCGCGTTTAAATGATTTTCTATTTTTCGAGGAGGCTGAGCAATTGGGCGACATCGCCTGGGACCCGGTGACACATAACTACACATTTGTCGGGGGTAACAGCACCGCGCACAAATCATGGCAGAACACGGTCACGGCGGATGAGATACTGACCTACCAAATAGGTGGAAAACACAAGCTTCTCGGCGAGTGGCTGGAGGTCGATTACAAGTATTTTGTCTCTGATGCGGAAAAGAACTGGACCGAGAGAAGGATGACCCTTGATGCAGACAGCGCCGGCATGACGGTCGTGTTGGGTGATGAATATTTTCCCCAGGTCATTCCGGATGCCGGCGTGGATTTAATATTCGACCCGGAAAGATACAAAATTAATCGCCTCCTCGGGGACGGTGCCGACAACACTTTCTTCAGCAGCGATAAACGAAATGGTTTTGAATTCAATCTGAATGCAGCCTACAAAATTGGCGATTTTTCAGCGACGACGAAAATCGGAGGTCACTTCGATTTTCGGGATAAGGAATTCATCCGCGATTTCAATCGCTTCAGCACGATCGAAGTTGCACCATTGCCTCAACTCACGCTGGCTGATCCAGTGTTTTTCGGTGGTACACTAGAGACGAGTTTCCTGTCTGAGCGGACGGAGTTCAACTTCGGCCCCAGTTTCGATACCGTGGCGGCCAATGCATTCCTGGACGACCCCGGTGAAGTCGAGTTGATATCAACGGGAGACGATGTCACCTTCAATGTGACCGACGCTATCTTGAAAAACTATCTCGCGAGCGAGGATGTGCTGGCTTGGTACTTGATGCAGACCCTGGAAAAGGGAAGCCTCAAGATTATCGCCGGTCTTCGATTCGAGGAGACCCGCAACACCTTTACCAACACCGAGATTCTGACCCGTCCCGGGGGGCTGCCGTTTGAATTTGTTCTGCCCCGCTTCTGGGAACGTCTTCCTCTGGAAGTGTTTTCGCGGCAGGTAACCTCTGAAAGGAGCTATACCCACGTTCTGCCCGCCGTTCATGTGCGCAAGGAATTCGGTGAAAAAACGGTGGTGCGCGCATCCTATACCGAGACGATCGCCCGCCCCAGATTCACCGACCTTGTTCCGCGCGAGATCGTCAGCGTCGACGGTGCCGTGTTCGGAACGACTGTCGATCTGCCAAACTTCGATCTCGCGCCGATGGAATCAACCAATGTCGATCTCTCTTTCGAGCGCTATTTCTCGGGCCTTGGCTTGGTTTCGGTGTCCGGTTTCTACAAGAAGTTGACCGGGCCGATCTACCTCGAACGCCGGACCATCGATGTCGGGACCGAAATCTCGGCGGAACTGGCGGCCAAGTACGACGCCCAGGGAAGAGACGATGACCCATGGATAACCAACAAATGGCAAAACGCAGGCGACGGCGAAATCCTCGGCATTGAGCTGGCCTTTGAACGTAAATTCACCTTCCTCCCCTCGCCTTTGGACGGATTCGGAGTATCCTTTAACACCGCCTTCATCGACTCGAGCGTCGAGCTTCTGCTCGAAGAGCGCTTTGGAGAAGAGTTGCCTATGTTCAAACAATCGAGCAGTCTGGGCAATCTTTCCCTTTATTACGAGAAGCATGGGTTGCTCGTGCGCCTGGCGTGGGTCTGGCGTGGCCAATATCTCGACCCAGATGGTGTTCGCGGCAGCAAAATCGACATAGCTGACATCACGGAACGCCATGAATTTCCCGCCGACTCGCTCGATGTCTATGTCGATGATTTCACAAAGCTCGACCTGACGGTCAAATATCGGTTTCGCGATCACTTCACGATATTCTTCGAAGCAACGAATCTGACCGACGAGCCCCTCCGCCGCTACGAAGGCGACACCAGCCGGCTCCACTCGATTCAATTTACGGATACGATTTTTTCAATTGGAGCTAAATGGAATCTTTAATAAAAAAATTATAGCTATTTATTCCAAAACTTACTTATATTCATATATATAAACATAAAACAAGGATTAGAAACGGGAAATTACCAATGACAAATAGCATACCTATACAAAAAAACCCTGTGTGGAGGTTTATATTCACACTAATCTCCTGCGCCTTTCTGCTCGGCCTATCGGCCAACGCGGCGGAAGTAGTGGTGTTTGAGGAGAGTTTCGAGACAGACGGTTTGGGCTCGCGTTACACGGTAGAAAACGGCAGTGATGACGGCTCGAACCTCTTCACCCGAAGACAGGAATTTTCAGCCGGGACCCGAACCTCCGGAGGCACCCTTGGTGGTGAATTCTTCTTCGCCGGCCGGGATATCGACGCTGCCGGCGATGGCACGGGTGTGGGCACGGGCGATTCCCCACTCGCATCCGACGAAGGGCGGATTACATTCAACCCCTTCAGCATATCTGGAGTGGGCCGGCTCGTATTTAACATGTCGGCTGCCCAAGGCGTCAATGAGTTTGAGTTCGACAACGTCCTTCTCATCGAGGTGAAGATCGATGACGGCGATTTTGAGGCCATCGGCGGCTTTCGCGGTACATTTACCAACTCGCCGGGCCGATACTTTCAGGGGGATGATACCACCTTGCCGGACCACAACGTCGAAGTGCGCCTGATCTCGGCCTTTACGGATCACAGTTGGGAGATCCCCGGTTCCGGCAGCACCATGCAGATTCGAATCAAGATGAACTGTAATGGAGGCAACGAGGAATATGCCATCGATAATCTCACTGTCTCCGCTGATGATGCCGCAGCGGGCTTTACGCTCGCCATAGACAATTCGGTGATCTCTGAAACGGCCGGAGCGGGCGCCGCCACGGTAACGGTGACCCTCGATAACGCCGCCCCGGAAGGGGGCGCCAATCTGGACATCAGCCTCGTATCCCCGCTGGCGACAAGCGGTCCGGAGGGCGAAGTGACGGTTCCCGCCTCTGTATCGATTGCAGCGGGCGCGACAGCCGGAACATTTGCTGTTGATCCTGTCGCGGACGGGAGATTCGACGGGGATGTCGGGGTCCGCATTTTCGTTACGGGAGATGGTTTCAACAAGAATTTTGTTCCCATTACAGTGACAAACGTCGACGATCCGCCAAATATTGTTCTCAACGAGTTTCAGGCCGCTGTTCCCGGCAGCATCGCGGAGGACCTTTTTGCCGATGCCAACGGAGACGGCATCCGGAACGGCGCGAACGATGAATTCGTTGAAATCGTGAACATCAGCGGAGACGGCACGGCAGTGGATCTCTCGGGCTGGGTAATCTCCGACGATATCGGTCCGCGGCATGTATTTTCTGTGGGATCGGTGCTTGAGGACGGCCGCGCCATCGTGGTATTCGGCGGCGGCGTGCCGACCGGCGTATTCGGCGGCGCCCTCATTCAGACCGCCTCCCAGGGCAACCTGGGATGGTCCAACTCCGGTGACACGATTCACCTCCGTGCGGGCGGCGCTTCCGTGTTCGCCGTCAATTACGTGGACGCCCTCGGCAATGTCGACCCGAGCGCGGTTCTGGAACCGGAGCTTACGGGCGACTATGTCTTTCATGACGTGGCGACTGGTACAGGTGGCGCCCTTTTCTCGCCGGGAACCCAGAACGACGGCGCACCGTTCGGCGTCTTCGATTTCACTGCCGGCCTGGCCTTGAGTGTGGACACCATCCCCGATGACGCCGGAGCCGCCGCTGTAACGGGGACTGTTACCCTCGATGGTGCAGCTCCGGCAGGCGGGTTGGGGATTAGTATTGAATCTACCGGCGCGCCCGACCGGATCGAATTTTCCGGAACCAACGTCACAGTTGAGGATGTTTTTGACCCGGTGTTTGAGACAACCATTCGTGTCTATACACTGGCCATTGCCGAAGGGGGCACCCTGGGAACGTTCGATATCGATGTTATAAATGACGGTCTGCTTAGTGGTGATCGCGACTGGAATATCATTGTCAAAGAACAGGATACCGTTCCCGGCGCTGCCACCCTGAGCGTGACGGAGTCTGAAGTGAATTCGTTCAACTTTGTTATAAACGAGATGCTTCAGGACTCGGACGACGGCGGCGTTGATTCCAACCTGAACGGAATCGTAGAAGAAGGGTTGTCGGATCAGTTTGTTGAGATCGTGAACATCAGCGGTTTTGCGGTCAATATCTCGGGGTGGCAATTGGGGTCCATCACTTCAGATAATTTCGGCATCAACAGAACCAGGATTCAGCATATATTTCCGGATGGAACGATCGTCAACGACCAGGGAGCGATCGTGATCTTTGGTGGAGACGGCGACGTCGAGGGTCATTTGGCTCGCATGAACGACCCGCAGGACCTGGGCCCCTCCTTTGGAAACGCAATCGTGCAGATCGCCAATGAAGGGTCCAATGGCGTTAATCTCGCCAGTGACGATGCGGAGGCATTTACCTCGCAACTCTTCAATGAGCATGGCTTCCTCATGGATGAGGCCAAATACGTGCGTGTTGATGCTGAACAAGGGCAATCGTTGACGCGATCTCCCGACATTACGGGCGATTTCTTCTCGCCCCTCGGTCCTAGCTACCACTTCGATGTCTCTCCGGCCTTCTTGCCCTTCTCGCCCGGCACCGACATCAGTGGCGTGGCGTTTACAGGTAACGGAGTTGCGGATCTGGATGTATTCAGCGGCGTGGATATCCCAGGGTTCTCAGGATGGAAAGCGTCCTCGTGGTATAAGAACTACAACGTGGATTTCTGGCCCTGGATCTACCATGACGAACATGGCTGGCAATTTGTGGATGCAGGAAGCACCGCTGCTGTTACCTTTGTTTTCGATTTGGGCCTGGATAGCTGGGTCTTTATCAATGAAGGCGCCTATCGGTGGATATTCGTGTTCGGCGGACCAAATGCAGGTTGGATATTCACTTTCGGTGACAACTCACCGGACAGCAGGTTTTTCCAGAGGCTCGATGATGGCAGTTTGTTCAGCATTCCTCCTGGACTTCCTGTGAATTAAAAAGAATCGATTAGGGAATTATGGTATGCACCAATAATGGCGGGCACGCAGTTTGCGTGCCCGCCATTATCTTTTTTTTCTTAATGATATCCAAGGTTAACCCAAAGTTTAACTTGTTGGTAGTAACGCTGCTGATTCTCATTCCCCATTCTGTATTCGGGCAGAAGAATATCACTGAATTTTCCGGATACTGGAAACACCGGGTTTCCTTATTCCGAAATCTGCCCAATCCGGCAGGCGAAATCTGTTTTCTCGGGGACAGCATCACCGATGGCTGCGAGTGGCGGGAATTAACCGGTTTGGATCAGGTTACCAACCGCGGAATCTCCAGTGATACCGGTTGGGGCGTCTTGAAACGTATCGAAGAGGTGACCGAAGGAAAACCGGCCAAGATTTTTCTCATGATTGGCACTAACGATCTGGATCGAGAAAAATCCGTCACTGAAGTTCGTGACCAAATTAGAAAAATTCTCGAGTTTATATTGAGAGAGAGCCCGGGGACCGAGATTTACCTACAGAGCGTTCTTCCAGTTTGGGATAACACTTGGGGTTCCCGAAATAATGCGACCATCAATCAGCTTAATAAAGAACTTTTGGCTCTTGTGGAGTCAACTGGTGTCCGATGGATCGACTTGGCATCTCATTTCAAGGATGGCACGGGTTCGCTTCGTAAGGATCTTACAGAGGAGGGCTTGCACTTAAATGGAATGGGATATAAAGTATGGTACTCGGTCATCCGTAAGTACCTTCCTTCAAACTGACTCTATTAGAGTCGCAACTTGAATATTATCTGAGTTCGCCATGACCTCTATCTCAAATTTATGTATAAGCGGTGTTAAGTCGGCGTTATTTTTTTTCTTGATGACGGCATCACCGGTTTTTTCACAAAAACCACAAACCGTGATTTTCGAGCTGCCGCAGCAATTTTGTATCGATGAGGATGATTTTGAACTCGAGGCAGAAAGTTTTGATTTTGAAGGGGTTGCCATCAGGGTTATGAGTTTCAATATCCATACCGGCATTGGCGGGTTTGCCTCCGCATCTTCCGGCGGCATTTCCACTCAATACACCCAGCCGGAAATCTGGCCGCTCATAATTCCGGAAATCGCAGAACGTATTTTTCAGCAAAACCTGGATATATTTGGTCTTCAGGAGGTCATTGGCGGACAATCGACTGTTGATGACGGCCGCGTCGGCAGAAGGGAATCCGAGCAATCCGAGATCATTAAGACTACCCTCAACACCTTGGAGGGTGAGGAGGTCTGGGATTATCAATTCTGGACCCATAATATCGGCATGCCAGGTTCCCGGGGAGGGGATTGGTGGGGAGTGGCTACATTTTACCGCTCACCTTGGACGCTCGTGGGCGATCCTTCCATCCATTCCACAAGTGTTGGAGGCGATACCAAGTCGATGATTAAAACGACCTTGAGCAACGGTTCTCGAGTCATCGATGTTTTTACTGCCCATTTCGATGTAGATCTTCCCGAACCGGCCGATGGGTCGATTCAGTATAGTGAACGCAACGCCGCTCCGGCTCTGGCCGCGGCCAACAATCCTGTAATCCTCATCGGCGACCTCAATGTCGAACCGCAGCACACTATGCCCGACGGCACTTTGCAGCTCAAACCGCTGTGGGACATCGGATTGACGGATTCTGCGGTCAGTTCAGGGGTAGTTCCTTCCCTCGGGTTCGGTCCCGGACCCACAACGCTTCATACCCGCCAAAATGCCTTCGGTGAGGGCACCAAAAGAATCGATTGGGTCGTCCATGAAGAAAGCGAATTCATCGCTACAGGGGTAGAGGTTTACCGGGCTCAGAACGATCCCTCCACTACCATGCCATCCCCGCATCCCAGTATTGCTGCAGGCGTGAATCGATTTCCCGAGCAACAGGCAACCTCCTTTATTTCCGATCACCACGCCTTTATCGCCGATCTCAAAATGAGGGGTAATCCAACCGGTTTGCCCATTGTCTTCGGAAGTTCCAATTCGGATGTCGCCGTGGTTTCAGGTTCTAATGTCACCATAACCGGGACAGGAATTGCCAGACTAATCGCCAGGCAGTCCGGGAGTGAGGAGTTTGCAGCTGCTAGGGCTGTTGTTCGCCAAATCGAGGTTATCGGTCCGCCGACTCTACTCTTGGAAGAGTCTTTCGAGACCGACGGCGATGGGACACGCTACAATATTTTCGGTGCGGGGAGAGCGGTTTCCAACGCCTATTTTCATCGTTCTTCCACCGATGGTGAATTTACCGATCCTGACGGTTCTTGGTACTTTTCCGCTGAAAATATCGATGGACAACCGGGCCATAACACCTTTGACGATGGAGACGGCTCACTGAGCGATTCAGGAAAAGGAGCGGTGGTTTTTGATCCTGTTCCAATCACCGGTCAAGCTGGATTAAGGGTAACAATTCAGGTAGCAGCTTCCGACCCCGGCGGTTTCGACACCTCCAGAACAAACGGAGACAAGGTCGGAATTGAGGTGAGCATCGACGATGGGCCATTTCAGGAAATTGGACGCATTCAATCCGAAAGCGAAAATGGTCCTATGATTTCTCCTGATGGAACCCCAATTCCCGGCGCGTTCACCGAATTGTCCTTTCCCATTGGTTTATCAGGGGACACACTACAGCTTAGAGTCGTCCTGCGGGCAACCTCTGGCGAGGGCAATGAAATTCTTGGTTTCGACAAGGTGATGATAATTGGGAGTGAGAGCGTTAGCCGCGAAGAAATCATTCCGCTGGGAGGTGCTTGTAATCCCATTTTCGACCTGGAGGATTGGTTCGATTCTCCTTGGTTTGGCCCCTATAACACCACTTCCGATCCATGGATTTATCATCCTCGGCACAATTTCATTTACCTCTCCCCGCAATCCGGTCGCTCAAATATTTTCTTATACGATCCCGTGATCGACTCATGGCTTTACACTAATAGCTCGCTTTATCCGATCCTCTATTTATTTGACGGTCAGGGTTGGATGTACTTTTTTGATCAACCTACCGAAGGAAGAGCTTTTTTTCGTTATTCTGATTCCACCGTTATCTTTTACGACTAACGGGCAATTGCGTTTTATGAAATAGGTGTCCGGGTTCAGCCGGGTCCCCATTTTTTCAAGTATTCACCGAATAACTCCTCGTC
>JAJFLV010000115.1 GCA_021772535.1 Opitutales bacterium
CAGGTGGCGGGCAAGGACCGGCATGTGGCCATCATCACGAAAAAACACCGGGCGGAATCGAATACCAATTACGCCCAGGGGGGCATTGCCTGCGTGACAGCCAAGAACGATGATTTTCAAAGCCACCTGAAGGATACGGTGGAGGCTGGCGACGGGTTATGCGATGAGGAGGTGGTCCGGGAAATCATCGAGGAAGGGCCCGAGCGGGTTCAGGAATTGATTAAAAGAGGGGTCCATTTTTCGCAGTTGGACGATGGATCTCCCTCTCTGGGCCGGGAAGGGGGCCACTCGCGCCGACGGGTCTTGCATGTCCAGGATATCACCGGCAAGGCGATCGAATCGGCCCTGCTCCGGGCTACGGCCCGGAATAAATACATTACGGTGCTGGAGCATTATTTCGCCATCGATCTGATTACTCAAAAAAAGCTGACCAAGAGCGGTTTTGCAGTCCGCAACGATGGCGACAAGGTGATCGGTCTTTATGCCCTTAATGTTCTCAACGGTAAGGTGAAGGTTTTCAAGGCATCCGTGGTTATGCTGACAACGGGGGGCATCGGGCAGGTTTACCAGTTTACGACCAATCCAGACATTGCCACCGGCGATGGCATCGCGATGGCCTACCGGGCCGGGGTAAAGGTGGCCAACATGGAATTCGTCCAGTTTCACCCGACTTCTCTCTATAGCTCCACGAACGACCGTTTTCTTATCAGCGAAGCGGTCCGCGGGGAGGGCGCCATTTTGCGAAACGCCGACCGGCGGCCGTTTATGAAGCACCATCACGCATTGGCCGATCTGGCACCGAGGGACATTGTGGCCCGGGCCATCGACAGCGAGATGAAGAAATCGGGCGCGCGGCATCTCTGGCTGGATATAACGGGGCACCCGGAAGAGGATTTGCAAAAGCGTTTTCCGAATATTTTCGAGGAATGTTCCCGCCATGGGATCAATATGGCCAACGATTTGATTCCCGTAGTGCCGGCGGCTCATTATTTGTGCGGCGGGGTGCGCACCAACCTGTCGGCCGAAACCAGCCTGCCCGGGCTTTATGCCTGCGGGGAGGTGGCCTGCACCGGTTTGCATGGGGCCAATCGCCTGGCCAGCAATTCATTGCTGGAGGCTGTGGTTCTGGCCCATCGGGGCTCAGTGGCGGTAGTGGATTATCTGAAAAACCATGAGCTTGAGGCGGTCGTTCCGCCAGAGTGGGTTGACGGGGATGTCCAGGACAGCGACGAGCGGGTCGTCCTTTCCCACAATTGGGATGAACTGCGGCGCACCCTGTGGGACTATGTGGGTATTGTCCGGACGACCAAGCGCCTGGAACGCGCCCGTGACCGCATCCAAAACCTGGGCAACGAAATCTACGACTATTACTGGAATTTCAAGGTGGAGCCGCGGTTGCTGGAGCTTCGCAACATGATCGGGGTGGCCGATTTGATCGTGCAATGCGCCTTGCAACGCAAGGAGAGCCGGGGGTTGCATTTCACCCTCGATTATCCTGAGAAATTACCTGAGGCGAGAAACACATCCGTGCTTAAAAGGGAATTCTAGATGCGGTGCTGACAGAAATTGTTTTGAAAGCGGACCCAATATAATATAGCTAAAGCCAACAATAATCCGGACATCATCTGGAACACCCCTAATTTTATTTAAAAATGGAAACTTGGATCGAAGCAGTTAAAGCGGTAATCGGCCAGCTCCTGTTCCTCTCTCCAGAGGGGCCTCATTTCTGGACTTTGCTGTTGGTTGGAGCGGGCGCGATTTTGTTATTCGGCAAACTGATCGCCTCCTTTGTGGTGGGAAGCAAGCGGGGAATCATTCTCGTATTTCTGGGTCTGGTATTGTCTTTTTTGGTTGTTGTGGCCGGACTGTCAGCCTTTGACATCTACATGGCAGATCACATTACCTCGGAGTCTTTTCAGGTCGCCTTGAAAACGGCCTTGGGGTTCATTATTTTTCTGGCGATCGGCGTTTACCTGGTGAAAGTTTTTCTGGATGTGAGTTGGGGAATGTCGCTGGCAGCCCTGATATTGACATTTTCCCTCACCCTGGGCTGCATTTATTTGACCAGCCAGGGAATCGAGTCTGTGGCGGGCGGCTTCCAGGCAGTGGAAGATAAAAATGAAGATCTGGATGAGTGAACCCCCGATGGAAAAGAATCTCCAATGATTGAAGAACCCAACCTGTCGTCCCTCCTGGAAACCGCCGAAATAGCCGCCCGGGAGGCGGGGGCGCGTCTTTTAGCCGGAATCGGTGATTACCGCACGGTCAACGCTGAATTTGCCCACGATGTCAAGCTGCAGGCCGATGTGGAATCTGAAAAGCTGATCCGCATCATTCTTTCCCAGGCGTCGGATTACCCCATTATCGGCGAGGAGGAGGGCGGCGAGGCGGATTTAACCAATCGACGGGAGCCGTATTGGGTCGTCGATCCTCTGGACGGGACTTACAATTACTTGCGGGATTTGCCCATGACTTGCGTGAGTATCGGACTTCTCTCCGGGGAGAAACCCCTCCTTGGGGTAACCTACGATTTTTACCGGGACGAGCTATTTAAAGGAATTCCGGGGAGCGGGAATGGATTATGTATCAATGGAGCGAAACATGTTCCGGATTGGGCCGATGAGATTGCCAAAGCAGCCATTACCACCGGTTTCCCGGCCAAAGCGGATTTATCCACGCCTGCCCTGAATAAACTCAACGCCTTGATTCAGCGCTATAAAAAGGTGCGTATGCTGGGGAGCGCCGCCATCGCCATGACTTACGTGGCAGCGGGTCGGTTGGACGCCTATTATGAAGAGACCGTCAACCTGTGGGACATTGCCGCCGGTATGGCTTTGGTGGAAGCAGCCGGAGGCGTTATCGAACTTGAGTCCATCCCGGACAAACCTCTTGTTTACAAAATTTGGGCAGCCGGCAACCGGGAATTAATCGCCGAAATGGGATAAATCTTTGGTTTTGGGCCTTAATCTCTGGAAAGCATGAAGAGATAAAGCAGGTTGCCCAGAGATGCGATGAAGGCTGCCACGTAGGTAAAGCCAGCAGCGTCCAGGGTTTTTTCCACTCCAGGCAATTCATCTTGTTCGATGATTCCGAGGCCCGACAAAACTTTTTTGGCCCGGCGGCTGGCATCGAACTCGACCGGCAGAGTCACTAATTGGAACACGGTCAAAACAAGATAAACCAGGATACCCAGTTTAATCAGCCCCATCATGCCGAAAAAGAAACCGCCGATTAAAACCAAGGGCAGTAGTTTGGAGGCCATGTTTGTGATCGGTATCAGGCTCATGCGCAATTGCAGGGCTTTGTAGCCGGTGGCGTGCTGGATGGCATGGCCCGCTTCGTGAGCGGCAACCCCCAGAGCAGCCAGGCTGGAACCGGCGAAATTTTCCTCGCTCAAGGCAAGCCGTTTATTGATCGGATCATAATGATCGGTCAAATGACCCCGCACCGGAACGATTTCCACATTATGGATGCCGGCGCTGCGCATGACGTAGGCAGCGGCCTCGCGCCCGGTAATCCGGCTGCGGGAGGGAATCCGGGAATATTTCCCGTAGGTGCTGGAAATTTTAGCCTGCGCCCACATTCCGACGATGATGGGAACCAGTATAAGGAGGAAAAAATTCATGATATTGGAGTTTCTAAATTGATTTAATATGCAGATTATCGATGAAACTGATTTCTATTAATACAAGAGATCAGCAGGTTCAGTTCCAAAAGTGAAGGCAATTTACAAATATGTTCAACTTCGCTACTATAAAGGAGTTGGAAAGCAGGAGATCCCTTTCAAATATACAGGTTCGGAATCAAAATGAGTAAATTTGTCTCACTTAATTCATTTGTTGTCTCAGAAGGATCATTTTATACACGAGCGTGTTCCCTAAAGAAAACTACAGACCATTCCTGAACAAATACTGGTTCTAAAAGATTGTGTTCAGGCAACAGGGATTCAATATGGTTACTGCCTTAAACGCACACTATCTGACTACCTGCCTGCATCACCAGTCTCCATATAGACTGATATTTCTTTAGCCACTTTGTTCAGCAGATGAAAGGGGAAGTTCATCTTTTCAGCCCAACCCTTGCAAAACTGTTTGATGGGCGGGTTCTACCTACCTTTTTGAAAGAACGGTTAAGGGGGACCCTGTTGGGGAGAATATTAATCTGGATTCGTGACCAAAATAGATGGATTTCCTACCGGTTCAGGTGTTTTTACCTCTGGATTCAAAGAGGATTCAAGACCAAGAGAATGCTCTGTTATCCTGATTTGCCGGGTGCTGGACACATCATCTTTACCATCGCGAAAATCTCAGGTTACTCCTTGACCCGTAATGCAAACAGCCACGCGGATCTCGTTTTACATTGGAAGGATCAGACCTTCAGAGAATTTCCGGCTATATTGGTGAATCACAGAGACCGCGTAATGAATTTGCACTGCAACGATATCAGCAAGGAAAAAATCGAACGGATATTCAAAGAGGTCTTTCAATACGGATCATTTATCGATCCTGAAAAACACGTTGGAAAGTGTGTTCGAAAAAGTAATCTGAATTCCCGATTCCTCAATAAAATCGTTGATTGTCCCATGGCGGAAAGGAAGCAGGGATTTGTCTACCAGAGGCTCATCAACAATAAAGTCGAAAATATTTTTTAAAGATATTCGTGTGCCTGTTTTCAACGGTCAAATCCCATTTTTGTGGTTGAAATACCGCAGCCCCCGAGACCGGTTTACCCGGCGCAACTCAGGAGCCCGGGCGGCAACGGTTGAAGAGGTTTTACGGCAAGACGAACTTGAGAGAATTCTGCGGTTTTGTGACAGGCTCTGCTTCAATTATGGAGAACTCGATTTAATGAGGGATATAGACGGTAAAATCTATATTATGGATGCCAATAATACACCCGGCGTATTACCCTCGGGATTTTCGCCACAAGAGCGACGAACTGCTCTCGATCTCTATACTAAAGCCTTTCGCGAATTGATGATTTAGCCCAACCCCTCACGATCCAGGAATGCCTGCAAATCAGGATCCCGGCCCATGAAGTCGCGGAATAATTGCCCTGGAGGCGCGCTATTACCCTTGGAGAGGATTTTTTCGCGGAATTCGCGGCCTACCGCGGCGTTGAGAACGCCTTCCTTTTTAAACCGGGTAAAGGCATCAGCATCAAGAACTTCCGCCCATTTGTAAGAATAATACCCTGCCGCATAGCCGGTACTGTCGCCAAAGACATGAGTGAACCTCCCGAGAATCGAAGGGGGTTTGGTATTGGTGGGAATCTGGTACCCCTCCAATATATCATTTACCCGTTTCTCGAGGTCTACATTCGATAAATCCACTGTAGACATGTGGAGTGCCAGGTCCATTTTCCCAAAGGATAATTGCCGCATGGTTTTCCGGGAGGATTGAAAATTTCTTGCCTTTCGCATCTTTTCAAAGAGTTCATCCGGAAGCGTTTCACCGGTCTGGTAATGCCGGGCGAAGAGGTCCAGGCTTTCTCTTTCCCAGCACCAGTTCTCCATGATTTGGGAGGGAAGTTCGACGAAATCCCAGGGCACATTAACCCCGTTCAGGGATTTGATTTCAACATCACCCAGCAGGTGATGCAACAAGTGTCCGAATTCATGGAAAATTGTTTGCACCTCGTAATGGGTGAGAAGGGCAGGCTGGTTATTAATGGAAGGGGTGAGGTTGCCGCAAATCAAACCCAAATGCGGTTCTCGTTTGTCTTCTGAAGTGATGCCTCCCGTCATGAGATAATTCATCCAGGCACCGCTACGCTTGGATTCGCGTGGATGCCAGTCGGCATAAAAAGCTCCCAGTAGGTCTTCATCTGCCCCCAATACTTCATAATATTTAACTTCGGTGTGCCAAACCTCTACCGTATTTTCATTCGAGGAAGAATCTGGAGAATTATTGAGACCGGGATCGATGAATTTGGTCTGTTTTTCCTTCAGGCGGATATCGTAAATCGTTTGGGCAATTTTAAACATGCCGCTGATAACCTGCTCGATTGGAAAATAGGGACGTAGTTCCTCCTCCTCGAAATCATAAGTTTGACTGCGCATCCGTTCCGACCAATAGGCCAGTTCCCATGGCTCAAGGGGCTCGGATCGGGTTTTTGATTCCTTTTCCTTAAAGCGCTCCAGTTGATTGTTTTCACGTTCAAAGCCCGGCTGGATCCTCTTGTGCAAGTTTTCAATGAAATTAAAAGCTGTGATCCCGCTTTTTGCCATCCGTCGGGTCAGAACAAAGTCGGCAAAATGATCTTTTCCCAACAGTTCGGCTTTTTCCTGACGAAGAGCGAAAATCTTGCCAATCAAATCAATATTGCTGTGGGGCTCTTTTCGCCCAATAGTGGAGTCGTTCTCCCATAGTGTTTTGCGAAGGCCATTGTCCTGAGCGTATTTCATTGCCGGAAGGTAGGAGGGCATTTGTAATGTGAAACGCCACTGCGGATTCTCCTCCGTGCCGTAACCCTTTCTTAAAGCGCACTGCCGAGCCTGTTCGACGTCTCTTTCCGGCAACCCTTCCAATTTTACCGGATCGCTCACGACCAATTCATAGGCGTTGGTGGCATCGAGAACGTTTTCAGAAAACTTTTGCGTAACAGCGGCCAATTCCTGGGCTAAAATTCGTAGTCGCTCCTTCTGGTCGGCGGGTAAATCGGCTCCGTGTTCCTTGAATTCCGCCATCGTTTCCTCTAGAAACCTTTTTTGAAGCGAGTTCAGGGAATTTTCATTTTTTTTCTCCGCATACGATTTAAGGGCCTTCCAAAGTTTTTCATTGAGAGGTATCCGGGCGAAAAAATCGGTTACCTTAGGCAGCATCTCATTGTAAGTTTTTCTTAATTCCTTTGAGTTGCAGACACTATCGAGATGGTTAACCTTGGTCCAGGCCATGTCTAGATCTTCGGTTGCTTTTTCAAGGGCTAGAAAAGAGCTTTCAAAGGTTATGCCCCAATCCTCTTGTTCCGCTATCTTATCAATCTTTTTTTGCGCCTCAATAAGGGCTTCCTCTATTGCCGGGGAAACGAGTTCCGGTTTGAGATGAGACCACTTGATGTGAAAGGATGTATCCAGGAAAGGATTTGTCATAGGAGTAGAAGTAACAATGCGGTAGTGTGCATATGACACTGAGACTAATCCCGATTTTGTAAACGGAAAAATGGTTGTCAGGCCAAATGTGTGTCTTCAGAATCTGGATAGTCTGCCTAACTACCGGCTCCCGTCCCGAATCTCGGGTTCAAGCGTTTCTGCGGACAATTCTTCATGTTTCCGGAAATTCGGATCGAGACGGTAGGCGCCTATCCGAATGGTGGCCCTTTCATTGGTAGTGAAAATGGAGTAGTTCTCTTTATTATCCTTGATGAAACCAACGCCGCGACCTTCGATCCCCGCCCGCATCCCATTGGGACAGAGTGTTTTGAGGCATCAGCGGCGTTGCATCAACCGAGTTAGGGCTTCCAGCCCAAACTTCGATTGATGCGCCTTGCTGAATGTCACAAATCATCTCTGCCATCGTCATTTTGACTTTTTAGACACCCTCTTAGAGACACCTGCGGGACGGAATAGGTTCAACGGAAATTGTTGAATGTTT